>NZ_AOME01000053.1 GCF_000336935.1 Halococcus salifodinae DSM 8989
AGAGATCACCCTGATGTGTGTCGTCTACAACATCAAACGCTCCGTCACACAGTGAATTCCACCGCCTTACGGCGATTCAACAGAGCCGATCAATCCCGATCAGAGTGGCGGGGGCGGCGAAAGTGCCAGTACCGGCCAGGGGGTCAGCGTCAGCGATTTCCTCTGATCCCGCTAGCGTGGTGGCTGTGATTCGTCACGTTCGTATGGACGGACGGAGATACGTATCCCTCTATGTAGTGGGAATCGCCGCTGGCAGATCCTGGCCCTCCACTAAGCGAAACCGCTATCGGCCGGCTGGAGGCCACATTTAGTCGGTCTGACTGACGCTGTACTGCCGGTTACCGGTGCGCTATTCGTCTATTGGACCACTATTTCGGCACCCTTCGGCCGGAAGCTGTACAGGACCTGTATCCCGAGTTTCCGCAACTCCCCGATACAGCCGAGAGATTCGTCGTCAATCTGATCCGTAGTGTCGTCAGTGTGGCTCGTGGTGAGCTGGACCAGGTAGGAGCCACTATCGGTGGGGAGGACGACCGTCCACTGGTGGGACTGCTCCCCGGTGTCGACACTGACGGCCACCGTTCGTCCGCTGAACTGGAGTGGGTCGATCGTCTTTCCTTTCGGCTGATTTCGATACGTGTCATGCTGGTATCGTTCGAGCCTCTCGGCCTCTATCGGCTGGAGTGTTTGTCTGATCCGCAGTACGTGTGAGTGTGTGCCCACTCCCTCTGTTGACGGGGCTAACTCGACTGTCACAACGCTCGTGTCGTTGATGACAGTTGTGACGTGCCAGGTCATGGGGCGATCAAACGTGAATACAAACTTTCCATCCACGTTCTCGTAGGGCGTCATTCCTGTCCAGAGATGGTGATTGGTGACAGTCGCTGCTATCCGTTCTGTATCGCTTTCGTGAGTGGATTCGTCGACCGACGACTGTTCCGTGCTCGGCACTATTGTGGCCGTTTGGCTCCTGTATCTCACATTGCTGTCGGAAATATCTCTTCCCTCGGGAGCCGAGTTCTCACCGCTGTCAACCCTCCAACCCATCTTCGCCGTCGCTTCCACACCGCCATTGGCCGTCTCCATCTGTTCGATCTCGTTCATCGTGTGTGTTCTCCATAGCGTATCCCATGCAGTCGAGCGATTTAGACGGGCCGCAGAGAAGGACTGGGGTGCATCTCGAACCGTTCGGCCTCTGTCCAATAGGCGTCGTATATCGTTTCGGCCCACTCGTACGCGGCGGGCTCGTCGGTGTCGATAAATGCCTGTAGCGCGCCAGTAGTCTGACAGTAACTCCCGATCCCGACCCGTTCATCGAAGAGGGCAAGTCCGTGCGAGATGTCAGCATGAACGCGAACATCGAGAGAACCGCTCTCGACCATCTCTGCCATCTGTTCTGGATGTGCCGATAGAAGATGAGCGGCGACGGCCGGTGGATAGACGAGTTCCGTCTCCATACCGTCACAAACCCGCCTGTGTACCGCATCGATGTGCTGTGGTGAGAGTGTCGTGGTGTCGAATCCACGCAGGACCCTCGTTTCCTCGATGAGTGAGTAGTACCGCTGCACTGGACGATAGGGGTCGCTCGGCTCGGCAGTTGTCACAGTCGCGTCTGCGAATGCTGCGACATCGAAGGCGGGGTATCGGTCTTGGATGGTCTCCAGGAGGGGAGTGAGCCGGTAGGCCGTCTCGACGTTCCGCGTGAATTCGGCGACCATGTCGGCGACCGCTTTGCCCAATCCCGTGAGCGCGAACACTCCGTTCGATCTCTCGACGAGACCCATTTCACTCAGTGTCCGCGTGAGCCGGTGGACGGTCGGTTTCGACACGTCGAGGCACGTTTCGAGGTCACGACGATCCAGTGGCTGCTCGCGCAGCGCGGCGAGCGCTGGCGCGCGCCTGACGAGCGTGATGAACGCAGTTGTGTCCATCACTGAATTCTCCGCCATCGTGTTATGGGACGCCCGTGAGGTGGTGCGTGAAGAATTTTGGGCTGCTTTCTCTTCTGCCGATTCAGTATTCGTTTGTAACACTGTTCTTTCGGTTGTTGCCATGGTATCGTTCTCCATGCGATTGGAGCGCACTCCGGAGGGTATAGCCGGAGGCTAGGTATCATAAACCGACGTCGATAGAGGGTTCCTGACCGTGCTTTTCTCGGAAGAAGCCACGTCTCGCGTTTCAGTATCATATATGCCCACGGAGCGTATCTGCCCAACGGGCGAGTCGGCGATTGCGTTCACTCACTCTCCCGTTTTCGTGGTCGATCGGTGTCGTCGTTCTGGTCGAACAGGCTATCCAGTAGCTGTTCTTCTGCGCGCCGGAGATGTTTGTGGAGAGTCGGTGAACTAACAGTGATCGATTCGGCGACTTCCTCCGCAGTCCGATCGCGGGGCCACCGGAAGTATCCAGCGCGATAGGCAGCCTCCAGCACTTCTCGCTGACGGTCGGTGAGTTCGTCAAGAGTATCGTCAGGGAGCGCATCCTGTTGATCCGTCTCTACCGGGCGGTCGAGGTCACGTTTTGCGGCCAGCGTCGCTCTCGGACAGTATTCGCGGATGTGCTCCGTGAGTGCCCGAATATCCTTCTTTGGAGCGACCTCGGCGACCACCCGATACTCTCCCTCGTCGGCCTCCGCAGTACGGACGTTCGCTCCGCCTTCCGAGAGTGCCAGTAGTGCCGACCGATCCGTCAGTGTGAACTCGACCATGTCGTCTGCGTCATCGACTACCCGGGTACCGTCGATTCCGTCGATCCCTGACGCGGTGTCCACAGCGTGTTGTGCGGAGCCATCCATGGCGTGGTAGTAGAGGAGCATTTCACTATCACTCGTGGGCACGAGTCCTTTGAGAGAGAGACGACAGCCGGCTTTCCTCGTGACTTCCGCGAGCGCGGCGTCGGGGCACCGAAACGTGAGTTCGGTCACAGTGTCGGCGAGCAGCAGCCGTTGGTTCTCGACGGCATTGATGGCTTGACTAATCGTATCGCCGAACTGGCCGAGAACCGTGAGCTCTCGTGACTCGAACGCGTCGGAGCGCGTCGTGTAGAGAACGAGCGTACCGTAGATCGATTGGCCGTATCTCAATGGGACAACCGCCCACGAGCCGTGTTCGGTATCGAGAACGTCGGGCAGTGTCTCGGAAACCGACGAAACCGCCTCTTCAGTAGATCCCATTGTGGGAATCACTATCGGTGTGTCAGCGCCCTCGATTTTCTCACCGCCATCACTGGCAACGATTTCGTCGGTTGGGTCGACGACGATACTCGCTTCGGTGTACAGGTCAGAGGCAGTCAGCCGGTCACAAACGACGGTCTCAATGGCGTTCCTGCTGGTAGCGCTCACGAATGCTTGAGTACTGTCATGGATGGCCTCGTTGAGGTGATCGAGCTGTGCGAGCTCGTCACGCTGTTGTCGAAGGCGGTGCTCGCGGCGCTTGCGCACGGTGATGTCGTGGAGGACGAGTGTATGTCCGATTTCGCGGTCACGTCGGTCCGTGATCGTAGATGACCGCGCCTCGTAGAATCGCCCATCGATGTGGAGTTCAGCGAGCGCGTCCGGTACATCGAACTCGATGACGGAAGTGTCGATGAGGTTTGCTGCTGGTGCACTGAGTACTTCTCGGGGATTGCAGTCGAGGACATCGGCGGCTTCGGGATTGACATAGATGACGTGATAGTTGCTGTCGAGAATGAGTATACTGTCGTCGAGGGTGGCGATGGCGGTATCGCGTCCCAACCGGCGGGTCGCAGGCACCAACTCGAACAACCGCCGACGAAACAGTGCGTATCCAAACGTGATACCTGTGACGGTGAACGCAAACGGTGTGACATCGATTCCCGGCAACGGCGTCACTTCGGTCACAGATACCGCGTTGCCGACCAGCGGAACGATCGTACCAACGACCAGTAGGACTGCCTGATCAGTAAAGAGGTAATCGGAGACAAACACCAATCTGAGTATCAGCAATGTTCCGGTCCCTATGAGTGCGTAAGCGTAGACCACAAATACCCAGTACCAATCACCGGGCAGTCTGGTAGCGATTGCGACGCCACTGGCGACGTAGACGCGGGTGTCCGTCCAGACGAGACCGTGTAACGGGTTCGTCAGTCCCAGTGCGAGTGACACCACCGGAACTATCGATAGCAATAGCACAGTTCGTCCCGAGACGAGTTCGTCGTGACCGGTGTACGTCAGGGCAAACAGCACCCAGAAGACCGGGACAAATACGGTCGCGGCCCACTGTCCTTGCTCGATGAGTAGATGTACCTCTGGGTCGCGCGTCAGTAGTGTCGCGGCCGCACAGACCGTCCAGACGGACGTAGCTGCCATCAACCCGGCAAACGGGACTGCTCCGGGTTCGTCCTGGCGACGCCACGCGTAGACCGCTAGCCCGCCAGTGATCGCAGCTGAGAGGGCGAGCAGCGCAACATACACAACCGCTAAAAGAGTCATCAGGGGCTCCCGTCTCCTAGCCGGACTGTACTGAATCGGTTCTCATCGCACTGAATCCTTCTACCATACTCGTGTGTCTAACTACCTATAACTACTGGATGACTGTGTGATACAAGTGAAAGCTACTAGTTCCTGTATGATGCGAGATCGGGCCCGACCGTTCATCGATTCTCTAAACTCACGAATCAGACCAAATCGTCGATGGGCCGATTCTTCGAGCGCTACTATTGCTTGCCGTAGACGGCTCCAGCACGAGTCACGAGAGCAGCGAGGGAAACTCACCAAACAAAACTGTCTCAGGCCGTGAGACGGTTTCAGGTGTTGAGACAAATCTACTCGGTGACTATAATCTGGTGTCACTCCTTTCCATAGTTGTGAGCGGACGAACCCGCCGCCGTTTGTGCGGACGAACGAAAGACAGCAAACGAAACACGGAGAAAACCAATGGCAAGCAGCACACAAGATATCGACATCGAACAAGAGCCCGCGGCACCGGCTGCGGAGAGCGAATCGGGACTAGACAGCAACGTCGCGGGGGCACTATCATACCTGTTCGGCATCGTGTCGGGACTGATCTTCTTCCTGATCGAGAAGGATGACCGATTCGTGCGGTGGCACGCCGCTCAGAGCATGGCGTTCAACGGTCTGCTCATTGTGACGTACATCGCCCTCACCTTCTTTGGGACGGTTGTATCGGTAGCATCGTTCGGCAGCAGTTCGGGCATGTTCCTCGTCGGGAGTCTGTTCTCGCTGATCCTCGGACTTGTGTGGCTCGTTGTTGCCGTCGGTGGGTTCGCCGCGTGGGTCTACCTGCTGGTCAAGGCCTACCAGGGTGAGACACCCCGCCTTCCGGTGGCGGCGGGCATCGCCGATAAGTTGGTCTGAGAAGAGATGAACGACCACGAACCAGGAGGAGAAATGACGGATACAACCGAACGACCATACAACGGGCGAGCGCGTCGGACCATCGCCACGAGAGCGATGCGCGCGAACGCCGCTCAACGTTCCGGCAACGGTCGATCCGACAACAGCGGAGATGGAATCGACAGTGACGGCGGTGCGGACGAAGACGGATCGGACGGGGAACTAACGTTCAAGACGTACACCGACGACGAGTACGGCTATCAGGTCACTCATCCCGTAGACTGGACGGTCGAGCCGGAGGCACCAGGCGGGGCGTCGTTCGGTGCCCGAGTTGGCTCGGCGGGAGCAGTAGTATACGTCGATGAGGGACTCGATCTCACGCTCGGGGAGTACGTCGCAGCTTTTATCGACGGTCTCGCGGCCGACGAACACGTCCGGGCTGTCGAGGCACTTGACCGTCGGGACATCGCGCTCGAAAGCGGCGAAACCGGCCGGGCGGTCGAGTACGCCTATCGGAACGGGATGTGCGACCAGCGCTGGCAGCTCGCGTATCTCTTCGTTCTCGACGGCACGACTGGCTACACCCTCGGGGTGGACTGGAACGACGACGATCGGCTCGAAGCGGTCGCCGTGCGGATCATCGAGTCGTTCGCCCTCGGAGCGGTCTAACTACGGATAGACGACAATGCAACACGACAAAGCAAACGGACAGGGGATTGACGGACGAACACCCCGGAATGCACGGGTGCTTACGACCCTAGTACTGGCCTTCGCGGTGGTCCTTGCGGGCTGTGCCGGCATCAGCGGTCTCGGCGGCGACAGCGGGAACGACAATGCGGGCGATGGCGTCGCTGAGGCCAACACTCCGAGCGGGGATGGGGCTGACGACGATGCCGAAGGTGACGACATGACCGCTACAGCCAATGGTGGCGACAGTGAGGCTAACGATGGAGGCGACCAGTCGTCCGATGCTATCTCGTCAAATGACAGTGCAGCCGACGACACCCCTTCCAAGAGTAGCGGTGCGGACAGTTCCTCAGCCAGCACTGCGCTGGATGGTAAAGAAGAGTGGTTCAACCTCTCGAAGCCGGGGCGGTATGTCTTCGAGATCGAGTCGGCCGAGGAGGGTACTGGGAGCATGAGCTTTGAAACCACAGAGGTCTCGAACGGACAGGCGACGGTGAGCTTCCAGTACGACCTTGGCGAGGAATCCTTCGAGTCGACCGTCACCGGACCGGTCGGTGAGGTCGAACCACAGATTGCCACCTCGCCCGCCTACGCGTACCTCACTGCGATCCGACTCGGAGGGGTGACTGCTGGGATGCTCAGCGGCGGCGAAGACCTCCAGGTCGGCAACGAGTTCTCACAGCAATCGGCTGAGGGATCGATGCATATTGAGGTCACTGGGACCGACTCGTATGCCGGCGTTGACTGCTACGTCATCGAGTCGCGGGTGAACGAGACGCTTACCCAGGAGACCTGCACCCAACAGGCGTTCAGCAGCGCACCCTATGTCGCCTTCTATGACGAGAACGGAAACCTCGAACAGCGGATCGAACTCGTTGAGTACGAACGAGAGTAACGTCTGGTGGCCCTGTGCCACTGTTATTTCGTCAGTTCCCACAAATCACGCACGGGATACCGATGGCATGATGGAGAAGATAGTCCAGAGTAGACAAAGTCACGATCAGTCTACTGACCAGTGTTGTTCGATCCGCTGTTCAATTGCAGCAACAACTGTCGACACGACATCGATCGGATGCAACGAGGTCCATGTGAGATCGATGATCTCGTCTCCTGCTGGCGGTTGATGAAAGTGGAGGCGTGCATTGTGAGGGTTCAGGTGACGATTCCATCGACATTCCCAGTGGTCTGCGGCCGTCGTTTCGACGTAGTGTATCGAGAAGTCGCCACTCGCAAACCAGCGAATATCCAGTCGAGCGGTTTCGACCGTCGGTGGATACCGACTCTCCTCACACAGGACGCGGAGGATTCGGGGCTCGTAGCTGTCGGGATCGAACTCGGTTGAAGCGACCAGCGGTTCGTCAGCGAGGATTCCTTCGAGGCTGATGTCGGCTAGGTTGGTGCTGAATGCACGGAATGGATGTTCGTTGCAGCCGGTTTCTTGCTGTGGAAAATGAGCCCCGAGCGGAATCGGGTCGTGATTTCAGGATCAGTGTCTCAAAGCGTGAAACAAATAAGCGTCCAATAGAGCTGCCGCTCACGAACGGGCGGTCACAGGGGACGGCCGAGCCTCAGTCAGGCGGATCGAGCCCGTGGTACTGCTTCGCCACGGTCAGAAACTGGTTGGCATCCACCCGCGGTGCGTACGTGCGGTTCTCACCGTCGATGGCAATCTTCACCAGCAGGTCCACCAACCGCCAAACGTTGTACGCTCATCTCGACAGACCGTAACATCGATCCTACTGGCGAATCACATGGCGATCAACGATGGACGAGGAGTCAGCTTGGGTCTTCCTCCCACCGCGTGAGCGATGCTTCGAGCGTCTCCGTCTCGCCCGGTTCGGCGAGACGGTGACGTGCGTCCACTGCGAGAAAGATGCTGTTGTCAAGCGGGGGACGACCGGCAAAGACGCCCAGCAATACTGGTGTAAGGCGTGCGAGACCTATTTCAACGACCTCACGCACACGCTCTTCGGCCAGCATCGGTTCGGCCTCGAAGAGATGTTCGACATCGTCAAGGAGATGCGATCTGAGCCGACCGCTCAGATCGCCCGGGACCTCGATCGAGACTACGAGGCCATCCTCAACTTCGTTCACAAAGTCCAGGATGTGAGCGGTGAAATCGACGAATTCGACCTCTACGACGTGTGTGAAGCCGACGAGGTCTACGTGACTGCTGGAGAGAAAGGAATCGAAGACGAGGAAGGGAGTCCGCGCTCGCGCGGACTCTCAAAAAGGGGCGCGGAACCTTCACGTCAGACAAACTACCTGTCCTGACACTCGTCCGTCGGGATGACGGACGAGTTCGATTTCTGGTGTGTAAGGATCTACAAGACGCCGATGAGAATATCTCCGAATACGGCGACGGAAGCGTCATTCTCTGCACTGACGGCTACACGATCTACGATGACATCGAAGACAAGAGGGAGTGGACGGCCATCTGGCCGTCACCCACTCCGACACCTACGTGATCGGTGACGCCCACACAAACACGTGTGAGAACCGCCACAGCTTCCTTCGCCNATCTGGCCGTCACCCACTCCGACACCTACGTGATCGGTGACGCCCACACAAACACGTGTGAGAACCGCCACAGCTTCCTTCGCCAGTGGTTGGCGAAGTACCGAGGTGTCTCGAAACATCACCTCCAGAAACACCTCGGCTTCCGCGGACTGAAACTCAACTCACCGGACGACTGGTTCGAGAAACTGCTGTGTTACGATGTATCGGGATGAGCGTACCGTGTTTATCGATTGTTTGATCCCATCCACTTCCGAAGGGACGAACACGGTCGCTTCAACAGGCTCAAGCGGAAGAATCGAAAGCGTCGAGAGACTTGAGGACTCACGGAGGTCTTCGGAAGGCGTTTCGGCGATCCGGTCGTCAAGGGTGCGAAGCGCGCTGGCCAGCGCCATCGGTGAACCGATGACCGTTGCAGCAGTGCGGTCGGTGACGGACTCCCGAGCCCGTGAGAGGATCGAGACCGCAAACCGGCTGAGGTACTTCATGAAAACGGCGATCACCGAGAGCGCCATGCCAATGATCTGATTTGGAGGACCTGCGATCACGGTCAAGACGATTACAACAGGTAAAAGCACGACTCCGAGGACGAGTAGTGGGCCGAAAATGACCACCCGGAGGACGCTTTTGACCGGCCCACGCTCTGAATCGTCGTCGGTGTTCCCGTCGGAGTCGGCATCGTCGCCACTGGTGTGATCGAGGAACATCGCGTCTGCTCGGTTCTGGAGGCCGTCGGCAAGCACGCTCTCGCTCATGGCTTCTTCGCCGAACTTCGTGAGAAACACCACGTCGACGACGCCACGTTTCTCGTCGACGGCGCGACACCGCTACACGAAGCCTGCCGCCGCCGACGGCCTCGACTTCCGCTCCGAACGACACGGAAATCGTAACGCCGTCGAACGTGTCTTCCGCGAGGGAAAACGACGCATCTCCTCGTTCTCGAACTGTTTCAGTCATGCCGGCGCAGCAACTGCCGACGAGTGGTTACGATCGTTCGCCGTCGCATNAAAACGACGCATCTCCTCGTTCTCGAACTGTTTCAGTCATGCCGGCGCAGCAACTGCCGACGAGTGGTTACGATCGTTCGCCGTCGCATGGAATCTGCGTATCTGAACACTACCCTCCCGTCCACCGATCCGTATATGCGGTTTCGGAACCGCCGTGAGCCGGAGTGGCGAACGGTCGAGACGCCGTTTTCGAACGACTTCTTCGAGGGAGCTGAGCGTCGCATTACGGTACGATCACGCTCTTCGAGTGTGGTCAGCCGTCGCGTTACTCCGATCGCTCCGTCCGCTCGGCGGTCGACGAGTCGTCCGGATTCACGACACGTTTGCCACGCTCCTGCGGGACGACCGTTCGCTCGGCGTCCTCCCACTCCCGATCGAGCTCGCGGCCCTCGAACAGTCGATCGAGGAAGACGGCGAGCGAGGCGACCTCGGAGTGGGGCTGGTTGGTGACCCCGACGTTCCAGTCGGCGGCGTCGTACACCTCTCCAGCGACTTTCTCCGCACCGACGACCACGAGTAGCGGTGCGGAGCGGTGGGCGGTCCGGATGTCGGGCGCACAGTCCTCGATCGGGAGACCGTACATCGTGAGATGAACCATCTGTCCGTCCCACTCGCGGAGCAACGGTCGGTACGAGTCGCGTATCTCGACGTCGAACGGGCCGCCGAAGCGCTCGGTGATGTCGGAGACCGTCTCTTTTGGTCCGTCGGCGCTGCCGGCGAAGATCACCCGATCAGCCCCGAGTGCGCGCGCAGTCAGACCGACGTGGGTGCTCATCCGTTCGTCGCGGCCCGGTCGATGGCCGAGCCGGAGCACCCAGACCGGGGGTTCGTCCTGCATGGCGTGCTATCGTGCCGACTCGATGGCCGAGCTGATCGCGTCGAAGGAGTACCCGGAGACGGCGGTATCGTTGACGAAGACCGTCGGCGTCCCGGTCACGCCGCGCTGCTCGCCCTGGTCGCGATTCCCCATGACCGTCGATTCGTACGACTGGTTCATCGCGGCGGTGCGGACGGGCTCGGCTTCGAGATCGAGCTGGTTCGCCAGCGAGCCGTAGAGCTCCTCGCCGAGTGACGACTGATTCTCGAAGAGCAGACCGGCGTACCGCCAGAACGCCGCGTCGTCGGTACGGTCCTGCACCGCGCGGGCGGCGTTCGCCGCGTAGTTCGACTGGTCGTTGACGACGGGCATGTCCCAGTGTTCGTACCGGATCGTGCCGGAGTCGATGTACTCGGACTGGATCTGTGGCAGGACATCGACGTTGTACGTCCGGCAGTGCGAACACGCGAAGTCCTCGAAGACCGCGACGGTCACGCTCGCCTCGGCGTCGCCCTTGACCGGGGCCGGGAGCGCATCGCCGCTCTGGCCGCTCGCGTTGCCCGAACTCCCGGAGCCTCCCGACGCACCGCCACCGAGACAGCCGGCGAGCGCGGTCGTGGCGAGGCCGGCGACCCCGAGCAGCGCTCGGCGGCGATTCATCGACGGCGGCCGAGTCCCGTTCGAAGAATCTGCGACCGATCCTCGGGATGGTTCCATTGGTCGTTCTTTCACCGCAGCGGCCATAAATCCCGCGACACCGTCGCGAGGCGAACGCTCGCGGGATCGGAAGACACATACTCGGTGGCTCGGCATCCGGGATATGGATTGTTCCGGCAAACGGCTGCTCGTGACCGGCGGGGCGGGTCTCGTGGGCTCGCATCTCGCGGCACGACTCGCCGATGACAACGAGGTGATCGTCGCGGACGACCTCTCGAAAGGCGATCGTGAGCGGGTTCCCGATGGGACCGAATTCGTCGAAGCCGACATGACCGATCCCGACGACGTGGCACGGGTCGTCACCGACGATCTCGACGGCGTGTTCCACTTCGCGGCGTACACCGACACCAACTACGCGAACCCCCGCCAGCTGTTCGAGGAGAACGGCGCGATGACGTACAACGTCCTCGAACGCATGCACGAGGTCGGGGTCTCGAACATCGCCTTCACCTCCTCGTCGACGGTGTACGGCGAAGCGCCGATGCCGACGCCCGAGGATTACGCCCCGCTCGAACCCATCAGCATCTACGGCGCGAGCAAACTCGCCGACGAGGGCATCCTCTCGACGTACGCTCACTCCCACGACTTCACGGTGTGGCTGTTCCGCTTTGCGAACATCGTCGGGCCACACCAGCGCGGCAACGTCGTGCCGGATTTCATCGAGAAGCTCGACGACGATCCCAGTGAGTTGGAGATCCTCGGCGACGGCCGCCAGGAGAAGTCCTACCTCCACGTCACGGACTGCGTCGAGGCCATCCAGCACGTTGTCGAACACGCCGACCAGTCGATGAACACCTACAACCTCGGAACGCGGACCACGACCTCGGTCACCCGGATCGCGGACATCGTCGCCGACGAGATGGGGCTCGATCCAGAGTACGCCTACACCGGCGGCGACCGCGGCTGGACCGGGGACGTTCCCCGGATGCGTCTCTCGGTCGAGAAGCTCGCCGCGCTCGGGTGGTCGCCCGAACTGTCGAGCGACGAAGCGGTCCGGCGCGGTGCGCGCGAGCTCATCGCGGAGCTGACCTGAACGCCATAGAACGGGCCCAAACGCGCCGCCGAGCCGATCGACTCAGATCGTAAGCTCGGTTCGTGCTTCGCAGTCGTGATTCTCGGCTTCGAGGGTCGCTACGACGGTGTGGGTGCCCGTGTCTGGACTCCCCCATTCGCCCTCGTAGGTGACGGTCTCACCGGGTGCGAGCTCTTGGGATTGGAGCGCCTGGGTGAACATCCGTCCCTGTGACCACCGCCAGCGCTCGTCGTCGCCGTCGAGTACCGCGAAGTCCGCGGTGCAGGAGTCACGAAAGGAGAGCGTCGCGGGCTCGCTACCCTCGTTTTCGACGGTGAAGACGAACGCGACTCGATCCTCGTCCGTCCGGGTGTCGAGCGTTCCGGTGAGCGTCATGGCGCAGGGGTTCGGTGTGGAGCGACAAAACCGTATGGGCGGACGGCAGCGGGTAGTGCGGAACGGGAGTGACGGAGATGGAACGGCAGTGATTTGCCGACCGCTTGCCTATCGCACGGCGTGCAGGTCGTCGGCTACGATTCCCGGCCGGACGAGCCAGCCCTCCTGATCGCCGTGGCGGGCGACGTGCGCCGTGAGGCGCTGGCCCCCGGGACGAAACTCACCTACACGCTCGGTGAGCGTCACTGTGCAGGCACGATCGACGGCGAGACGCACATCGCGTGCGACCGCGAGCGTGCGCCGTACTGTGAACTCCACACCGTGCCGTGGGCCGTGGCGAACAACCGCGATTCCGACGACGAGCACGCGATCTACCTCGCGGCGTTCGCACCCCGGGTGTTCAAGGTGGGCGTCACCCGATCAGAGCGACTCGACACGAGGCTGCGCGAGCAGGGGGCCGACCGTGCCGCACACGTCGAGATCGCCCCGGACGGCCGGATCGCGCGCAAGCGCGAGACTGCGATCGCCGACGACCACGGTGTTACCGAGCGGGTGCGAGTGCCGACCAAAATTCGGGGACTCGCCGACATCGTGGATGTGGAGGCCTGGGACGAACTGCTTTCGACGTTCGAGGTCCGCGACGAGTTCGCCTTCGAGGACGAACTCGATCTCGCCGAGCGTCCAGTCGCGGAGACGCTTCTCACCGGAACCGTGCGTGGCGTCAAGGGTCGTGTGCTGGTGCTCGATCACGCCGGGACGACCTATGCAGTCGATCTCCGGAGTTTGGTTGGCCACGAACTCACGACCGGCGCGACCGACCGGACGCTCCAGGCCAGCCTCACCGGGTTTCAGTGAGGGGGCGACCGGTCACCGAACGCTTTTCCGACGGGCCGGCGAACTCGGGCGCATGGCGAACGACGAACCTGACGACGAAAGCGTCGACACCACGGAGACGGACACCGAGCCCGACGCGAGCGAGGACGAGCAGTCCTTCCGCGATCGCGTCGAGGAGATCCGCGAGCAGCGCGCCGAGGAAGGCGAGCGCGAGGGTGACGACGATCGGAGCCGCGAGGAGCGCATGGAGGAGATGATGGGCGGCGGTGGCGGTCCCGGCGGCGGCATGGGTGGCGGCGGCAACCCGTTCGCCCAGATGATGGGCGGCATGATGGGCGGCGGTGGCGGTCCCGGCGGCGGCATGGGCGGGATGGGCGGCGGTCCCGGTGCGGGGCCTGGCGGTCCCAGCGAGGAGGGCGGCAACGAGGAGATGGTCCGCGAACTCCGCCAGCTCCGCGACGAAGTCCACGACGTCCGCCGGACGCTCGAACGGATCGCCGACGCACTCGAAGACTGAACGGTCGTCGTCATTCGCAACGCGGTTTTCTTTGCGGTAGCAGAGATTCGATAGCCGAGTTGAAAAGCGAGCCGACGCTACACGTCGCATGGTCGAGTGGTCGGCGGTCGCGTCCGGCATCGGCGTGGTGCTCGCAGCGGTCGTGGTCGGCCTTACGGTCGCGTTGCCCGAAGCGGTGTGGCCGATCGCGATCGGTGCGGTGCTCGCTACCGGGTTCGGCTGTGGCTACGTCGCCGGCCGCCGGTCGGGCGGTCGCTGGCGGGCGCGGGCACGTACCGGCAGTCTCGCAGGAGCACTCGGTGGTGCCGTGCTCGCGGCCGTCCTCTGGGCGAGCATGAGCAGAGCCGTGCCGCGCGTCGCAGACAGCACGTTCTGGGCGATCAACGACGTGATCGCGGCCAACACGATCGGGATCGAGCGGTTCCCGTGGCTCTACACCGGGAACACGCTGTTCGTGCCACTACTCGTGTTCGTGGTCTGCCTGTTCGCCGTCGAAGGCTGGATCGCCGGTGGCGTCACGTCCGGGACCCTCGATCGGTCGCCGGCGCGCTCCCGGTAGTCCTCTCGTCACCTGACGGACGACCGGTGATCGATCGTCGCCGCGTTCAGTCGGGAAAGCCGCTACCGAGCTCGATCGATTCGTCCTCTTGGCACTCGCCGACGAGCTTCGCGGGGTTGCCGACGACGGTGCAGTTCGGCGGCACCGACTCCAACACGACGGATCCGGCCCCGACGCTCGCGCCCTCGCCGATGGTGATGGGCCCCAACACCGTCGCATTCGAGCCGACGGTCGCGCCGTCTTCGAGGGTCGGGTGGCGCTTTTTGTCCTCCAGCGAGTCGCCACCGAGAGTCACACCCTGATAGAGCATGGCGTCGTCACCGATCTCTGCTGTCTCGCCGATCACGATGCCCGCGCCGTGATCGATGAAGAATCGATCGCCGATCTCGGCCCCTGGGTGGATCTCGACGCCGGTGAGAAAGCGAGCGATATGGGAGAGGAGTCGTCCAGCGAGGCGGTGGTCGCGCTTCCAGAGCGCGTTGGCGATCCGGTAGGCCCAGATGGCGTGGAGCCCCGGATACGCGAGGAGCACCTCGATCGTGTCCTTCGCCGCAGGGTCCTTGGTGAACGCCGTCCGGACGTCCTCCCGGATTCGGTCGAGGAACGAGAGCATGCGTGTCCGACTCAAGGAGACGACGGCGGATAAGCGGTCGGTATGTGGGTCCGTTTTGCCTCGATACCGTGGATCGAACGACTGTTCGGGAAGCGGCGGCCGTGGCGGAACAGTAAAGAAACACGGCCCGAACGAACGTTCATGGACTTCAGCCGGTCGGCCGAGCAGAAACAGATCGCGGAGATGGTCGCGGAGTTCGTCGACGAGGAGATCAAACCCCGTGCAGCCGAAATCGACCACGAGGACGAGTTCCCGCACGATCTCGTCGACGAGATGGCGGAGCTGGGACTCATGGGAATGCCGTTCCCCGAGGAGTACGGCGGCGCGGGACTCGACTATCACTCCTATGCGATCGGACTCTCGGAGATCGCACGGGGTTCGGGCGGGCTCGGTACCGTGGTCGCCGCCCACATCAGCCTCGCGGGCAACATGCTCTACGAGTTCGGTTCCGAATCCCAGAAAGAGGAGTACCTGACGCCGCTCGCGGAAGGGGAAGACATCGGCGCGTTCGCGCTCTCGGAGGCGGGCGCGGGCAGCGACGTGCCCGCGATGGAGACCACGGCAGAGAAAGACGGCGACGAGTACGTGGTCGACGGCGGCAAGCTCTGGATTTCCAATGGCTCGGTCGCCGACACCGTCACCCTGTTCGCGAAAACCGATCCCGACGCGGGTAACAAGGGGATCTCCTCGTTCGTCGTCCGTCCCGACGAGGACGACGGCTTTCACGTCGAGGGGACCGAGGACAAGCTCGGCGACAAGGGCTGTCCGACCGCGGAGCTGCGCTTCGACGGAATGCGCATCCCCGAGGAACGGCGACTCGGCGAGGAAGGCCGCGGGTTCGTCCACGCGCTCAAGACCCTCAATGGCGGTCGGATCACGATCGCCGCCCGCGGGGTGGGGATCGCCCAGGCCGCCCTCGACGAGGCGCTCCAGTATTCGCAGGACCGCGAACAGTTCGACCAGCCCATCAGCGACTTCCAGACCATCCAGCACAAGCTCGCGGATATGGACACCAAGCTCCAGGCCGCCCGGCTGTTGATGCACCAGGCGGCCGACCTGAAGATCCGTGGCGAGGACTACAGAAAGGAAGCCTCCCAGGCGAAGCTCTACGCCAGCGAGATCAGCAGAGAAGTCGCGAACGAGGGCATCCAGATCCACGGCGGCTACGGCTACACCAAGGACTTCCCCGCCGAGCGCTTCTACCGGGACGCCAAGCTCAACGAGATCTACGAGGGCACGAGCGAGGTGCTCAGAAACACGATCGCCCAGCAACTGCTCGACTGACGGCCGAAACGCCGCTGGGGATCTCGCTACACGACCTGCCTGACCGCCAGCACGGTCCCGACGCCGACCGCGAGCGACAGCAACAGGTTCCCGGTTTTGCGGGCGACCGCGACAGTGGTGGCTGCGGCGATCCACTCGGGAACGCCGCCCTTGGCGAGCGCAGGCGCGACGAAGGCGACGACGACCGCACCCGGAAGGACGTCGAGTCCGGCTTCGGCCCGTTCGGAGAGGTCGACGCGACCCACCAGCCAGAGCCCGCCGGCCTTGGTGGCGTACGTGACGAGCGCCATCCCGGCGACGAGGGTGAGCACTGCCGGATCGAGTGCGAGTGCGCTACCCATCGTGAGTCACCATCTCGATCCCAGCACCGGCGAGCGCACCGACGATGACGTACCACTCGCCGGGAAGGACGGCGTTCGTGGCGAGCGCGACGCCAGCGGCAGCAAGCCACGGTCGGACGGACTCGCGACCCTCCCAGAGTCCGGCGGCGAGCGTGAGGAAGAGCGCGATCACGACGAAGTCGAGCCCGTACTGTGCGGGGTCGCCAACGAGATCGCCAGCAGTCACGCCGACGACGGTCGCGACGATCCACAGTCCCCAGAGAATCAGTCCGCTACCGAGGAGGAACGCACCCCGTCGGCTGCCCGCCCGGAGCGTCGCGATCGTGAGCGCCCAGTTCTCGTCGGCGGTGAAGAAGACGCTGCCGTAGGCTGCACGCGGCGAGAGGTGGCGAAACCACGGCCGGAGCGCGGCCCCGAGCAGGAGATACCGGAGGTTGACGATCCCGACCGTGGCGACGACGGTGATCGCTGGGACTGAATCTGCCCAGAGCTCGACCGCGATGAGCTGTGCGGCCCCCGCAAGCACAGTCGCGCTCATCAGCCCGGCCTCCGCGACGCTCAGCCCGGCACGGCCGGCGAGCACGCCGAAGACGACGCCGTAGCCCGCGACGCCGATCGCGACCGGGAACCCGGTGACGAACCCCTCACGGACGCCCGCGAGCGTGAACGTGACGTCCCCTCTCTCGCTCGAAGGCGTCGATCGCGGGGTCGTCTCGTTCGTCGAGTCCCGGTCCGTCGCGGCTCGCTCCCTCGACGTGTCGGTGTCAGCCACGATCGTCCCCTCGTGCGATGACGGTCATCGTGAGATCGCACGATCGCACCGTGGATAACCGCTTTGTGAACCGCGGTCGTCGACCGGGGACCCACGTGCTTTTGCTGTGGCCCGACGAACACGAATCGATGACCGACGGGACCGCCGAGGCGAACGGTATCACCGCCCGCTACACCGAAACCGAGACCGAGCGCGTGCTCGCGTTCGAGTCCGAGGGGCAGACTGCAGCGATCGCCCAGAACCGCGAAGGATACGCGATGCTCAAGGTGCGACCGACAGTCGAAAGCGACGAACTCGAACGGTACTACGGGTTCGACATGGCGCTCGACCACGCCGCCGAACTTCTGGGGGCATCGCCGAACGATCTTCCGGTGCCCGATCCCGCTGCCGACATGGGGATGTAGCCCATTAGATCGCGGTGAAGACGAGATACGGCACGGCGAACAGCAGGACTGTCATCACGAGGAGGATGGCACCGTAGCCGACGAACGTCCCGAGAACGGTCCGCCACGAGGGATGGTCGACCCCACCGGGGAGATACTGGTTCATATCCGATGGAGTGCCTGCTGGGGCTTAAATCCCACAGCCGTCGGAATCTCGATCACGCGCGGGACGCGCGATCGACGGGTCTCGTTCGGCGCTGCTCTTCCAGGAACCGGTTCGTCACCGCGAGCGCGACGTTGACCGCAGAGATCGCAGCCCCGAGCCACGCGCGATCAACGAGCCGTCCGAGGTCTCCACGAACCCACCGATAGCGATGACGAGAACCAGGCTGGTAACGGTGATGGCCACCGTCATCGTCGGTCTGCGGTTCTCGGTTCGGTAGGAGTGGAGGCCCGCAGCGACCGTGCCGAGACCGACCCAGGCAGCCCTATCCTTCCATCGTAATTCCGTCGCTCCGTTCGGTGTATGTTCCGCTAGCGATACCTGAAGGTGATCGTTCGTGGGGCCTCATGAACGACTACTGGGAGGGTGGCGCTTTTATCTGCTTGGCTACGGTGAGAACGCCATGGAGATCCGTTCGGCGGCCGATATCGAAAGCACCGAAGCGGTCGAGGGCGCTCACCTGCAGCGCCTGGCCGGTGGCGAGAAGGCGAACGTCCAGCGGTTCGTGATCGATCCCGGGGCCGTCGTCCCGGAGCACAGCCACCCACACGAGCAGGTCGGCTACGTGATCGAAGGGGAGCTGACGTTCACCGTCGACGGCGAGGAGCGTATCGTCGGCGCGGGCGACTCGTACGTTCTCGCTGGCGACGAACCCCACCGTGCGGAGAACCACGGCACGGACCGGGCGATCGGCCTCGACGTCTTCAGCCCGCCGCGGGACGATCCCGACTGGGAGGGATAGTCGATCGGGGTGAACCGAAACCGGCGCTCGAATCGCGGTTCACGTGGCGAGGGCGGCCACGGTTTCGGCGAGTGCCCGGGTCGCCGCCGTGCAGTCGGCCCAGTCGGTCCACTCGCGCGGACTGTGTGAGGCTCCATCCCGCGAGGGCGCGAACAGGAGGCCGGCGTCGGTCACGGACGCGACGTGCATCGTGTCGTGGGCAGCCCCGGAGTGCATCGCCAGCGACTCGATGTCCGCCTTCTCGCACCCTGCGTGGGTAGCCTCCCGATACCGTTCGCTCATCGGCGTGGGGCGGAGATCGAAGCTGCGCTCGAACTCCGTCGTAACGTCGCGGTCGCGAGTGATGCGGTCGAGGTTCGCCCGAGCACGTTCAACGATCGCGTTCATCGTGGCGTACTCGGTGCTCCGGACGTCGAGGCCCATCTCGACTCGGCCGGGAACGACGTTGGTCGCGTTCGGCTCGACCGTGAAGCCTCCCACCGTTCCGACCGCGGTGTCGTCCTCCGTCGTCGCTTCCCGGGCGGCCGACTCGACGTCGAGGACGAATTCGCTGGCCGCTGCGAGGGCGTCGTCGCGGTCGGCCATCGAGGTCGCGCCCGCGTGGTCGGCCTCGCCCTCGACGACCACCTCGCAGTGGGTGATACCGGTGATGGTGGTGACGATCCCGACCGGAACGCCCGCCGCTTCGAGCCGATCGTTCTGCTCGACGTGGAGTTCGAGCCACGCGTCCCACTCCCGCGCGTCGAGGCGTCCCTCCCCACGGAACCCGATCTCTGTCAGGGCCGCATCGAGGGTGGTGCCGTCGTCGTCGGCAAGGCCCAGTGCTGCCTCGACCGACCGCTCGCCGGCGGCGACCGACGATCCCAGCAGCCCCTCGGCGAAGCGCTGGCCTTCCTCCTCGGTGAAGCAGACGACCTCGATCGGACGAGCGGGTTCGATACCGGACTCCTGTACCGCGCGAACGGCTTCGAGCGCCGCGTAGACGCCGAGCGGTCCGTCGAAGATCCCACCCCGCGGCACCGAATCGAGGTGGCTCCCCGTCGCGACCGCCGGCGTGTCGGGGGCTACGTCGTCGGGAACCCACCGCCCGGCGACGTTGCCGACAGCATCGACCCAAACCGCGAGGCCGGCCGCTTCGAGACGGTCGACGAGGTACTCGCGCCCGCGACGGTTGGGCGGCGTCCCGGTGAGAACGGTCCGTCCGCGGCCCGTTTCGGCGTCGATCGCGCCGAACGCGGCGTTGGTCTCGATGTCCGATCGGAGTCGATCGCCGTTGATCTCCATATGAGGGGATCGACCCGCCCGTAGTACACTCTTCCGGCGACCGGCATTGCGAAACGACGATGGGGATCGTTTCGCTGTCCGTTCCTGTTCCTGCGTTGCTCAGGGGCTGCCGTCAGCCGACCGACTCCGCTCGGTTATCGTCGACCTCGGCAACGGGGCGGCCCCCCGTCGCAAGCGATCCGCCCCGGTCGAGCGGTCGACGGCAATCGATACGTGCATGAGAGTCGCTATCGAGAAGCGGACATGGAGCCGATCGAGGGAAGCGACCATCACGACATCGTGCGAGTGAGCGAGCCACGACTCTCGCCGGACGGCGAACGGGTCGCGTTCGTTCGGCGGGTACCGAAGGACGAGGAGTCCGTCGCGGCCACGATCCACGTCGTTCCCGCCGACGGCGGAGGCGATCCGCGACAGTTCACCCTCACGGACGGCGTCGACGCCGAACCACGCTGGTCGCCGTCGGGCGATCGCCTCGCGTTCGTCTCGACACGAGGCGACAGCGACCGGCCACAGCTCTGGGTCGTCCCCGTGGACGGCGGCGAGGCCCGACAGGTGACCGACGTCCCCGGTAGCGTTTCCGCCCTCTCGTGGGACCGCGACGGCGAGCGGATCGCGTTCGTCCAGTCGGTGACCGTCGACGAGCGCGAGGAGGAGCGTGACCTGCACGGCGACGAACGCACCGTCCCGGACCCGAAAGTGCTCGACCGACTGGTGTACCGGGCCGACGAGCGCTACTTCGACGGGACCCGGAGTCACGTCTACGTCGCCGATCTCGAGGGGAACGTCGAACGCGTCACCGACGGGGAGTACGACTACGGTTCGCCGGCGTGGAGCGACGAAACGCTCTACGTCACCGCGAAGCGAACGGACGATCCCGACGACAACACGATCGTGGACGTGTTGGCCCACGACCTCGCCACGGACGAGGTCGAGACGGTGTTCCAGACCAACGAGTGGATGCCGACCATCGCCGTCACCGACGACGACCGGATCGCCTACACCCACACGCCGGCCGAAATGGGGGCAATGGGCCAGACCGACCTGCTGGTGTACGACCGCGCAAGCGAGACGACGGCGACGCTCACCGAGAACCTCGATCGCACGGTCGAGACGCCGACGATCACGTGGGGCCGCGAGGCAGAGTCCGTCTACTTCGTCACGCCCGACGAGGGCGCGTTCGCCGTCCGCCGCGCGAACGGCGACGGCAGCGGTGACGTCGAAACGGTCGTCACGGACGGTCACGTCACGGGCGTGACGGCGGGCGGTGGGCGGGTCGCGTTCGTCCGGAGCGAATGGGACCACCCCGGCGACGTGTTCGTTCACGAGGGATCGGACACGACCCGGCTGACGCGGGTGAACGAGGCGTATCTCGCGGATCACGCCATCGGCGAACCCGAGCCGGTCCGGTTCAAGGCCGACGACGGGCCGACGATCGAGGGGTGGGTGCTGACACCGCCCGATATCGCCGACCAGAAGGCCGACCGATCGTCCGACGCCGACGAACCGTATCCCTTGATAACCCAGATTCACGGCGGGCCACACGCGATGTGGACGGCGGCGGGGACGATGTGGCACGAGTTCCAGACGCTCGCCGCCCGCGGGTACGCCGTGTTCTGGTCGAACCCGCGAGGATCGACGGGGTACGGACAGGCGTTCACCGCCGCGATCGAGCGCGACTGGGGGGCAGTGACGATGGCGGACGTTCTCGCCGGTGTGGAGCAGGTCACGGATCGCGCGGACATCGACGGCGAGGAGTGTTACGTCACCGGCGGCTCGTTCGGCGGGTTCATGACCGGTTGGATCGTGGGCCACACCGATCGATTCCGGGCCGCGGTCGCTCAGCGCGGCGTGTACGACCTGCTCTCGTTTTACGGATCGACGGACGCGTTCAAGCTGGTCGAGTGGGATTTCGACACCACGCCGTGGGAAGAGCCCGCGTTCCTCTGGGAGCACTCGCCCGTCGCCCACGTCGATGCGGTCGACACCCCGACGCTTCTGATCCACGCCGAGGACGATTATCGGGTTCCAGTCAACAACGGCGAGATGTTCTACCTCTTCCTCAAGAAAAACGGCGTCGACACCCGGCTGGTGCGCTACCCGCGCGAGGGCCACGAACTGTCGCGCTCGGGCGAACCCGCCCACGTCGTCGACCGGATCGAGCGGATCGCCCGCTGGTTCGACGGCTACTCCGCACGCGTCGACGCTCCCCGCGCACTCGACCGTGGTGACGAGGGGCTCTCGACCACCGACGACGAGGACTGACCACCGGCTCGAAGCGCGATCGTCGGAGGACGTCTCTGCCTCCTCGCTGTGAGGGGGTTCGTCCCTCGAACGAACGACACGTAGAGCCAGTTGGTGCTCACGCGGTGATGTCGTCGATGCGTCGGGGTTCCCCCGACAGCGCCGGGTCGGGTTCGACGATCTGGAGCACTTCGTGGTCGGTGATCTCGGGATAGGGTTTGTCGACGGCGTCCTCGACGAGCGCGCGATCGAGCCGGAACTCCGTTCCCTCGTAGCTCACGTCGACACCCTCATCGTCGAACGATAGAACAGTCATGACCGAGGTTCGTCGCTCGCCGGTAAAAATCGCTCGTCCCGACGGGCGGTGGCCGGCCGTGGCCGGCAGACGGATTGGATTTATTACGCACCCCCACCGAACCGTCGGTGTGTCGCTCCGCTCGGACCCGCTCGCCGCGCTCGTCGTCCCCGATGGCACCACCGTCGAGGAACACGCCATCGTGACCGAGACGGACGTCATCGTCGGCGCACAAAGCGAGATCGCACTCGGCGTCCGCGGCCGGAACGTGATCGCCGGCGAGCGCGTCACGATCGCCGGTGACGTCGAGGCCGAGGCTGACTGTCGTCTCGACACCTGGTGTGAGATCGGGGGGAACGTGCTCGCGGGCGCGGACGCCTACATCGGCGAGCGCGTCACCATCGACGGCCAGCTCGTGGTCGCCGGCGATCTCGACATCGGCGACGACGTCACGATCGAGGAGGGGTTCGACGCCAACGGCTGGATCGTGATTCGCAACCCGGTCCCGACGCTCGTCTTCCTCTTCACCTATCTCACCCATCTCCTCCACATCGGCGAGGAGGACATGGCCGAAGACGTGGTCGCGGAGGTGTTCGACGAAGAGGAAGCAGAGCCGCTCGTGATCCCGCGCAACGCCGACGTGACCGACGACGCGTGGCGGGTCTCGACTCCGGCGGAGGTCGGGGCCGACTGTCGCCTCCACGGCAACCTCCGTGCGGCGTCGATCACGGTCGACGAGCGTAGTGAAGTGTTCGGCAGCCTCCGGGCGCGCGAGTCGATCGTGGTCGAGAGCGAAACGACGGTCCACGGCGACGTCACGACCCGTGGTGGCGCAGTCGAGGTCGCCGCCGACGCCCGGATCCGCGGCGATATCGCGTGCGAACAGCTCCGTCTCCACGAAGGTGCGGTGGTCGAGGGCGCGATGCGCGCTCGCGGCGAGATGACCATCGTCCGCGAAGAAAACCCGCTCGCAATCGCTCCCGAATCGGACACCGAGACGGCTACCGGAGCCTCCGAAGCCGCCGAGGACCGATCGCCGTCGACCGAACCGGGTGCGGACGCCGAGGTGGAGGCGAGCGAGCCCGACGAACCGGCCGAGCCGACTGATGGCGCGGACCGAACTGACCTGATCCAGGCGATCGAACCGATCGACGCTCCCACAGCGAGCACGGAACGCACCGCCGACGAGGAGGAATCGGAACCGTCGAACGAAGACGAATCGGCGGCGACAGACCACGGTGAAGCGAACGCGGCCGACGAGGAGCCATCGGAGCCGGTGATTCGGGAGGCCGAACCCGAGGCGAGCGAGTCCGCGGAACCGGCGGCGGACGATTCCGAGGGATCGGGAACGAGCGATCCGGAGGCATCCGAAGAACCGAAAGGCAGTTTCACACCGCCCGAGTAGGCGCGCCATGCTCTCGCTCGCGCTCGCCGGCAAGCCGAACGCCGGCAAATCTACCTTTTTCGAGGCGGCGACCATGACCGAGGTCGACGTCGCCAACTACCCCTTCACGACGATCGACGCGAATCGCGGGGTCTCGTACGTGCGTACCGACTGCCCCTGTCTCGACCGCGAGGAGCGCTGCGGCAACGAACACTGCCGCGACGGCAAGCGGTACGTCTCTGTCGAGCTCCTGGATGTCGCGGGGCTCGTCCCGGGCGCACACGAGGGACGGGGGCTGGGCAACCAGTTCCTCGACGAACTCACGACCGCCGACGTTATTTTGAACGTGGTCGACGCCTCCGGCGGGACGAACGCCGAGGGCGAGCCGGTCGAAGTCGGCGATCACGATCCCGTCGAAGACGTGGATTTCGTCGCGAGCGAGATCGAGCGATGGCTCGCGGGGATCGTGGCGCGCAACTGGGAGACCGTCGAGCGCGGGTCGCGCTCGCCCGGCTTCGCGATCGACGACCACCTCGCGGAGCTGCTCTCGGGTGTGGGCGCGAACGAGCCGGCGATCGCGGCGACGCTACGCGCGCTCGACTATCCTGACGACCCGCGCGAGTGGACCGACGACGACCGCCTCGCGCTCGCCCGCGAGATTCGAGCGCGAACCAAACCCCTCGTCGTCGTGGCGAACAAAGCCGATGTCGCGCCCGAGGGCAACCTCGATTCGCTGGCCGCGGCCGCCGAGCGCGCGATCCCGGCGACCGCGGACGGCGAACGCGCGCTCCGGCGCGGGGCCGAGGCGGGCGTGATCGACTACGATCCCGGCGATAGCGAGTTCGCGGTCGGCGACGGCCTCTCGGCGAGCCAGCGTGCGGGACTCGAAACCGTCGAGGACGTCATCGAGGCGTACGGCGGGACCGGCATCCAGCGCGCGCTGAACGAGGCGGTGTACGACCTGCTCGATCACATTACTGTTTACCCGGTCCAGAACGAGTCGAAGTGGACCGACGGCCAAGGGAACACCCTCCCCGACGCCTTCCTCGTCCCCCGCGGATCGACGCCGCGCGACCTCGCCTTCGCAGTCCACTCGGACATCGGCGAGGGGTATCTCCACGCCGTGGACGCACGCTCGAACCGGGAGATCGGCGACGACCACGAACTCGCGGAGGGCGACGTGGTGAAGATCGTGAGCACCGCGAAGTGACGCGACGATGCCCGGTCCGTGGGCCGAACCGGCCCGTCAGTTCATCACTTCGGCCGTGTCGATCCCGACGACGATCCCCGCATCGATGTCGTCGGTAGCGCGGTCGTCGTCAGCCGCCGCGAGCAGTCGCTCGGTCTGTTCGGTGTGGGCGTGCTGTGCGGCCGTCGCGAGCCGCGAGTCGAGGTCGTGTTCCTCGCGAAGGGTCTCCCACGCCCCCGCATCGACGACGTAGCCGCGAACGCCGTCGACGGTCACGTACTCGTACTCGCGTTCGTAGGTCGAGTGCGACCCGAGCAGCGAGGCGTTGAGAACCACGAGCGCACCGACGAGCCCTTCGCGGGGAACGTTTTCGGCTTCGGCAACGTCATCGACCACATCGGCCTCAATCGGCGTCTCAGCCGCTTCATCCGTGCCACCGTCGGTCGTCCGCGTGTCGGCCGTCGAACCGTCGTTGGAGCGATCGTCGGTCATCCACGCCCGGTTCGTGGGGGGCGTCTTTCGGTGTTGTGGTTGCATAGTTCGGATCGGTCCTCTGCGCTGGTTCTGAAAGCGATCGCAGAGTGGTCCACACTCGCACGAGACAAATGAAAACCGCGGGCCACTCCCTCCCCAACCGATTCCTTCGCCTCACCCCGTTCGGCTCAGTCATCCCTCGCACGCGAGTCGCGCGCCGATAAACGGCGCGCAGCCGCGCGCCACCGCAATCGGCTGGCCGGGCAGCGTGGTGTTCGCCAACCGTTCGTGCGTCACACGAGCGGCTGGAACCACACGGCGAAAAAGAGGAGTCCGAGGAACACGTAGGAACCGCGCATCAGCACCTCGGTCGCGCGCCGCGGTTCGAGCCGCCGAGTCGTCGCGGCGACGACGGCGAACGCGACGACTGCGAGGCCGGTGCTCGGCGGAAACACGCCAGTGATTGCGCCCACGAGCACGCCCACGAGCGCGAGCGCCACGAGGCCGTAGGCGACACGACGCGCGCGCTCGCGGCCGAGCACCACGGCGACGGTCCGTTTGTCGATCGAACGGTCGTAGGATCGGTCCTTCGCGTCGTCGATGACTTTGATCCCCGAGAGGAGCACGAGGAAGACGGCTGCAAACGCGAGCGCCGTCGTCGAGAACGCGCCCGCTTGCACGTAGTACCCACCGAGGATCGAGAGCGCGATCCCGACCGGGTAGCCCGCGGTCGCGCCCACGGGATGCATGTCGAGCTGGGGCGCGTGAAGGTAGCCGACGAACCACGCTGGCAACGTGACGAGCGCCGCACCGGGCCCGATCACGATCCAGAGCCAGCCGAGACACGCCGCGAACCCGCCGGTCGCGAGCGCGAGCCCCAGCCGACAGCCCCCCACCGTGAGCGGGTGGTCGTCGTCCTCGCCTCGAACGTGGAAATCGACGTAGCCGTCCTTGACGTGGGCGGTGTAGACCGCACAGAACATCGCCGTCATGTGGACGATACTGGCGACTGGCGAGATACTGGGAGCGAGTGCCGCGCCGAACCACGACGCCGCGAGCGGTGGGAGCATGAAAACCGGGTGGACCTGCGAGGCGAGCGCGGCGAGATCGGCTCGTGTTCCCTGCTCGTGGCGTGCGATAGCCATACAACCACGTTCGGGTCCCCATCACATAGGTGTGCGGTCGGAGTGTGGCGTTTCGACGCCACAGCGGTCGTGGTCGAACACGCGTCGATTCCTGACAAGCGCGCTCCTGTCGGCGTATCAGTCGTTGGACGCGGGGTCGGGCGATCGTTCCTGATCGGGACCAACCATCGCGTTCTCGCGGAGGTCTGCCTCGATGTCTTCGAGCGAGCGACCCATCGTCTCGGGAACGCGCGAGTAGATGAACACGAACGCGAGGAGGCAGAACCCACCGAGCAGCCAGAACGAGGGCCCCTCGCCGAGCCGGTTGATCAGCGGGAGGAAGGTCAGCGCGACGAGGAAGTTCGCTCCCCAGTTGAAGACGCTGGCGACACCCTCCGCGGTCCCGCGGATGCGAAGCGGGTAGATCTCCGAGATGAGCAGCCAGAACACCGGCCCGAGACTGATCGCATAGAAGCCGACGTAGCCGATCATGCTCCCAAGCGTCACGTAGCCGACGACGCCCGACAGCCCCGGCAGGAAGAAGCCGAGTCCCAGTATCCCGAGCATCACCGTCATCCCGCCAGTGCCCACGAGCAACAGCGGTCGCCGACCCACGCGATCCACGAGGAGGATGGCGACAACAGTCAACAGGACGTTGACCGTTCCGACGCCGACAGTGCCGACGATCGAGGCGATGTCGCCGAACCCGATGTTGCTGAGGATCGTCGGTGCGTAGTAGATGATGGTGTTGATCCCGCTCACCTGCTGGATAACCGCGAGGCCGACGCCGACGATGAGCGCCGGGCGAACCCACGGTTCGAGCAGATCCGAGAGATCGCCTTCCGCCTCGGTTTCGCTGACGTCGCGGATGTGCTCGATTTCCTCGTCGATATCGTCGGTGCCGCGGACGCGGGAGAGTACAGCTCTCGCCTCGTCGATCCGGTCGTTTTCGATGAGCCAGCGCGGGCTCTCGGGCAGGAAGTACGTCCCGGCCGCGAGTATCGCCGCCGGCACCGCCCCGAACCACAGCATCCAGCGCCAGCCGACGATCCCGAGGAACTCGGGCGCGAAGGCGTAGTTGACGACGTACGCCAGCAAGATCCCGATCGTGATCATCAACTGCTGGAGAAAGCCGAGCGCGCCACGGATGTCGGAGGGAGCGGTTTCGGAAATCAACAGCGGGCCAACGATCGACGCGACGCCGACAGCGACACCCTCGATGACTCGCCAGGCAATGAGCCACTCGATCGTCGGCGACAGCGCCATCCCGAACGAGCCGACGAAGAACACGATCGCGCCCGCGAGCGTCAGCCGGCGACGGCCGAACCGATCGGCCAACGTCCCCCCGGTCGCCGCGCCGATCATCGCCCCCACGAGAACGCTGCTGGTGACGACTCCCTCCAGAAACGGCGACAGCGTGAACGTCTGGTCGATGTACAGCAGCGCCCCCGAAATGACGCCGACGTCGAACCCGAACAGCAACCCGTTGAGCGCGGCGATCCCCGCCATGACGTAGACGAAGCTGCTGTGCTCGCGCTCGGCGTTCACCAGCCGATCGGCTATGCCCATCGGTCACCGCCACAGGCAACTGCTGTTCGATCGATACGTTCCGCCCGCAGTCGGTTTCGGTCGCTCCGGTCCGTCGCCGTTCGGTCCGCTCGACCAACAATCACACGGACGATAACTCGAATACGAAGGAATATATTGTGGTGTATCGACCACCATCGATCACGATATTTCGTGGGCGGCGACGCTCGTCAGAGGGGCGTCAGCGACGTCAGCGAACCGCGCTCGCGGCGTCGTTCATGATTTCGAGTGCGTCCTTCAGGTCCTCGATACCGGCGGCGTAGGAGATCCGGGCGTAGCCGTCGCCGCCGTCGCCGAACGCCTCGCCGGGCACGACGACGACGCCGCGATCGAGGCACTCGTCGACCCAGCCATCGGGGGCCTCAGGCATGGCGTAGAACGCGCCCTGCGGGGTCGGGGTGTCGAGACCGGCGTCGGCGAGGCCGTCGAGCAGCACGTCGCGGCGCTCCTCGAAGGCGTCGACCATCTCGTGAACCCGGTCTTGGGGGCCAGAAAGGGCGGCCTCGGCGGCGTACTGGGCGGGCGCGCTCGCACAGGCCTGAACGTACTGATGGACCCGGAGCATTCGGTCGATTCGGCGGTCGGAGCCCGCGACCCAGCCGAGCCGCCAGCCCGTCATCGAGTACGCTTTCGAGCAGGCGTTCACCACCACGACGTTGTCCGACTCGGCGAAGTCCATCGGCGAGTAGTGGTTGCCGTCGAAGACGATGTGCTCGTACACCTCGTCGGCAATACAGAGCACGTCGTGTTCGTCGGCGATCCGCGCGAACTCCCGCATGTCCTCCTCCGACTGGACTGCTCCAGTGGGGTTGGCGGGGCTGTTGACGACGAACGCTGCAGTGTCGTCGGTGATGGCCTCCTCCACGGCCGCGGGACTCATCGTGAGGTCCTCGCGGAGTTCGATCGGGTTCGGGACTCCGCCAGCGAGATGCGTGAGGGCGTCGTAGGCGACGAAGCCGGGGTCGGGGAAGATGACCTCCTCACCCGCGCTCACGTGGGCTTCCATCGCGAGGTGGAGCGCCTCGCTCCCGCCCGCGGTCGCGATCACCTGATCCGGGCCGACGTCGAAGGCGTTGTCGCGGGCGTGTTTCTCGCTGATCGCCTCGCAGAGCCCGTCGATCCCCGCGTTCGAGGTGTAACCGTCGGTCGCGCCGCTCTCGATGGCGTCGACCGCGGCCCCCCGGACGTGCTCGGGCGTCGGGAAGTCGGGCTGGCCGATTCCGAGATTGATCGCGTCGCCGCCCGCCGCCTCGAACACCTCGCGGATGCCGCTGATCGCGATCCGATCCACCCGGTCAGAAAAGTCCGTCATAGTTCGACGCGCGGCGGCGAGTCCGATAACTGTTCGTGTTTCCTGTCGGGTCAGTCGGTTTCCTCGCGCAGTATCTCGATGTGGTGTTCGAGCGTCGAGAGGGCGGCGTCGGGGTCGACGTAGCCGTTCTCGTAGTCCTCGATCACCGAGTCAGCCTGGCTCAGGAACGCCTCGACGGCGTCGTCCGTGTCGGTCATGCGCCCGGTAGCTTCGGGCGGTACTTGTGTCTGCTTGTCGCCGGCGAGTGCTGCGGTGCGGCGGCGGTGGCGGTTGCGGGGCGGTGGCGGTTGCGGGGCGGTGGCGGTTGCGGGGCGGTGGCGGTTGCGGGGCGGTGGCGGTTGCGGTGCGGCACCTGGCGGATGAAGGGCGAGGCGTGAGCGACCGCAGGGAGCGAGTAGCGAACGGAGTGAGCGCGCCGAGGGCTTCGGCGGTGCTGTGTGGTTGCGGTGTGGAGCGGTCGCGGGAAGCGCCAGCAGCCCTACCGCGAACGAGCCGTAGGCGAGTGAGCGGATGTTTTTAGTCGAGGTTTTTGCGAGTAGCGAGGGACGCGGAGCGTCCCTCGTACCGTGCGAGCGGGCCTTCGGTCCGCGAGCAGAGAGCGGTGCCCGCAGCGCGCCGGAGGCGCGCGAGGACACCCGACGTGGTTCGAGAGAGCGAAGCTCTCTCGTCATGCCGAGACGGCTTCGCCGTCTCGTAGCAAAGTAAAAAAGTCGGTGCTTAGTACTTGGAATCCGCGCCAGTGAGGTCGTACACCTCATCCATCAGCGAATCACGGGTTGCCTGCCACGTGTCGAACTCGGTCGGCGAGGAGGGGTAGTCGTCGTAGAGCGCTTTGACCTCGGCGGCCTTGCCCTGGGCCTTGTAGAGATCGTAGAGCGTCTCCCAGTGGCCGTAGGTCTTGAGGATCGTCTTGAGTTTGAGGCCGAGGCTCATCGAGGCGGTGCCCTCCTTGCCGAGTGCGTCGATGATCTGCTGGCTCGGCATCGAAGTCAGGATGCTCACGAGGTCGTCGACGTCGTTCGCGCCGCCGAAGATGTTGTAGACGTCCATCGCGGCGAAGCGCTTGCCGAAGTCACGCATCACCTTGTAGTTGTACTCCCAGAGCTGCTGTTCGCTCACGTCGCCCGACGAGACGGCCTCGACGGCCTTCTTCGCGGCCCAGTGGCCGGCCTTCGCCGCCCCTGGAATCCCGCCGCCGGTGGTGGGGTTGACGTGACCCGCGGCGTCGCCGACCGCCATGAACCCCGGCGCGACCGCCGAGTCGTACGGCCGACGGGTGGGGAGGGCGGCCCCGAGCTTGCTCTTGACCGTCGCGTTCTCGAACTCCGGGCGCTGTCGGAGGTCGTTTTTCAGCACCTCGACCAGCTCCATCGGCGATTTGTTCATCTGGAATCCCAGTCCGGCGTTGATCTCGGTGCTGGTTCGGGGGAAGTACCAGAGATAGCCGAGCTCCTCGGTGGGTTTGAACACGAGCGAGTCGTCCCAGTCGACGGGTTCGTCGACTTCGACGACCTCGCGGTAGGCCGAACAGAACTGCGAGTAGTTGACGTTGGTGTCGAACGTCGTTCCCTCGAAATCGACTTTGTCTTGGAGGAGGGAGAGTGAGCCCGCGGCGTCGATCACCACGTCGGCCTCGTAGGTCGTCGGGTCGCCTTCGTGGACGGTCTCGACGCCGGTCACGCGGCCGTTCTTCTGGATGACGTCCTTGACAATGGTGTCGCAGTGGAGCTCCGCGCCGGCGCGTTGAGTCTCCTCGATGATCACCTCGCCGTAGCGCTTCCGATCGACGACCGCGCCGTTGCCCGGGAGCGGGACGTCGATGTGTTCGTCGGTCTGTGGGTTCTCGAAACGGGCTTTCGTGATGTGGTCGTTGGTGAACGCCTCCTCGCGGAGATAGTCGAGATCGATCACTTCGGGGAACGTGCTGGTCCCCTTGATCGCGTCGCCGCAGGCGATGTCGCCGACATCGTCCGCGGATTTGCGCTCGACGATCACGGTCGAGACCCCCTCTCGTGCGGCGGTCGCGGCGGCGAACGCGCCGGCGGTCCCGGCTCCGACGACCACGACGTCGTACTGTTCGGCTGTCATTGTCTCCTCCGTTATCCGTCGGATTATAAAAAACGGTCGTCTCTCGGGGCTATCGATCGCCGGCGCGGCTCGGTGGTGACGAAACGGATCGACGACTACATCTCGGGCACAGCCCGCGACTCGTCCTCGCGCTCGCGACCGATGACGAGGGAGTTCTCGATGAGTGTGCCGTGCGCACGGCGGAACCGCTCGGAGAGCGCCTGGTGGGAGATATCGAGTTCGTCGGCGAGATCAGCGACCGAGATTCCTCGAGGTACCTCGTAGAACCCGTGCTCGAACGCCGCGGTCAACGTCGCGGACTGGTCGTCGGTTAGCCCGAACCGGCCGTGGCGCTCGTTGTCCATCTCGTAGATCGTCTCGATGTCGATGTCGAGGTCGTGGTCCTTGCAGAAGGTGTAGCTTCGCGAGAGCGCGTCACGGTCGGGAAACAGGACACGGAGCTGCCAGCGCCCGGCCTCCGACTGTGCGTTCAGGATCGTCGCGCCCTCCTCGGTGATGGCGTGGACCACGAACTGGACCTGGGAGACCCACTCCATCCGGTAGAGCCACTCGTCGTCGAGATCCGAGAGGCGCTCGACGTTGGCCACGCTGGAATCGTCGGTGAAGGCAGCTTCGAGCGCGTCACGATCGGGGGCGGTCGCCCACACGAACGGCATGACGCGCTCGGTCTCGTGGGCGACGACACGTTCGATGTCGAACGTCGCCTCGGGGATCGCTTCGAGAGTCTCGCCGAGCGCGAACGCGGACGCCCCGATCGAGAGTTCGGAAATCGTGCTCATTGAGTGATTATAAACACACGGCTTGCAATAGCTGTTCGGGTGGCTCGACCGTCCGGTCCGTGCCACCGGCCGAACCCGTTCTTTTCAAGTGTCTCAATCCATTACCCGTTCCCAACCCAATGAGCGAGGACTTCTATTCGGTGCTCGGCGTCTCCCGTGACGCGAGCGACGACGAGATCCAGCAGGCCTACCGGAAGAAAGCTGCCAAGTACCATCCCGACGTCTCCGACGACCCGAACGCCGACGAGAAGTTCAAGCAGGCAAAGCAGGCAAAGGAGGTGCTGACCGACGACCAGAAGCGCCAGGCCTACGATCAGATGGGTCACGAACGCTTCGAGCAGGCCGAGAAACGCGGCGGGTTCGACGGCGGCGGTGCGGGTGGCGCTGGCGGCATGGGAGGGATGGGCGGCATGGGTGGCATGGGCGGCATGGGTGGCATGGGCGGTGCCGGTGGGATGGGAGGCATGGGCGGCGGAGGTGGCGGTCTCGGCGACATCTTCGAGCAGTTCTTCGGTGGCGGTGCGGGCGGCGGCGGCGGACGCAGCGGCCCGCGCCAGGGCCCCGACCTCCGGACCGACCTCGCGATCGAACTCGAAGAGGCCCACGAAGGGGTCGAAAAGCAGTTCACGGTCGCGCGACCCGAAACCTGTCCCGACTGTGGTGGCTCGGGCCACCCTGACAGCGCCGACGCCGAGACCTGCCCGGAGTGCGAGGGTCGCGGCCAGACCACCCAGGTCCAGCAGACTCCTCTTGGAAGAGTTCAGCAGACCCAGACCTGTCGGCGGTGTGAGGGTGAGGGGACCCTCTACTCCGAGACCTGTTCGACGTGTACCGGCGACGGCCAGATCCGCAACGAGGCGACCCTCTCGGTCGAGGTCCCGCCCGGAATCCGGGACGGCCAGAGCCTCCGGATGGAGCGCGAGGGTGCGCCCGGCGAAAACAGCGGACCCAACGGCGACCTCCTGATCGAGATCAGCATTCGCAAACATCCCGACTTCGACCGCGACGGCGACGATCTCGCCCACCGCGCCGCGATCTCGTTCCCGCAGGCCACCTTCGGCACCACTGTCGAGGTGCCCACGCTCGATGGGTCGGTCGAGATGGATATTCCATCCGCCACTCAAAGTGGAGAAACGTTCCGGCTCGAAGGCAAGGGGATGCCCCGGCTGCGCCGACGTGGCAACGGCGACCTCTTCGTGAAGGTCCAGGTCGTGACGCCCGAGGAGATGAACGAGGAGCAGCGCGAGGCGCTCGAAGCGTTCGCCGAGGCCGGCGGCGAGGAAGTCGAAGTCGCCGAAGGGTTCTTCGAGAAGATCAAGAGCTCCCTCTGAACGACTTTTTTACTGCGGGGGGTCGCCACAGGCGACCCCCGTCTGCTCACGGGCGCTTCGCGCCCGTTCGCACGGCCAGCGGGACGGCGGAGCCGTCCCGCTCGGCTTGCAAAAACCTCGACTAAAAACACCCGCTCACTCCTTTCGGTCGCTCGCGGTACAGTCGTTGTGACTACCGCAACTGCAACCGCACAGCACCGCTGAAGCCCTCGCTCCCCCACTCCGTTCGGTCGCTCGCCCTTCATCCGCCAGGCCCGCCCCGCAACCGGCCCACAACTACCACCACTACCAACTCGTGAACCACTCCCAATCAGCCTGATTCGCCGGTTCCCGAACGGCTTTTCGGTCGCCAGTCCTTTCTCTCGGTGTATGTCTCAAGAGCAACGCAGTCCCGACAGCGTCCCGCGCGCCAACGAGATGCCGATGCTCGGCCTCGGCACGTGGCAGAACGAAGACCCCGAGCAGTGCGTCGAGAGCGTCCGAACGGCGCTGGAAATGGGCTATCGACATATCGACACCGCCCAGGCGTACGGCAACGAGGAGGCCGTGGGCAAAGGGATCGACCAGGCGGACGTCCCGCGCGAGGACGTCTTCCTCGCGACGAAGGTCTGGAAGTCGAGCCTGAACTACGACGACGTGATCCACACCACGACCGAGAGCCTCGACAAACTCGGCGTCGAGTCGGTCGATCTCCTCTACACCCACTGGCCGGCCGAGGAGTACGACGCTGAGGACACCCTGCCGGCGTTCGCCGAGCTGAAGGACCGCGGCGACATCGACCGAATCGGCGTCTCGAACTTCGAGCCCGAGCATCTCGACACCGCACGCGAGGTACTCGACGGGCCGATCTTCGCGAACCAGGTCGAGTGCCATCCCCTCCTTCCCCAGGACGAGCTCCGCACGTACGCCGACGACCACGACATCGAACTCGTGGCGTACTCGCCGCTCGCGCGCGGCGACGTCTTCGAGGTCGACGAACTCACCGACATCGCCGCAAAACACGACGCCAGCGCGGCCCAGATCAGCCTCGCGTGGCTCCGCGAGAAGGGCGTCACCGCGATTCCGAAGGCCACGGGCGAGGACCACATCGAGGACAACTGGGGCTCGCTCGGCGTCGATCTCGACGATGAGGACGTCGCAACGATCGATGGGATCGACAGGAAAGACCGAAAGGTCGATCCCGACTTCGCTCCCTGGTAAGCCTCGGCCGTACCGGTTCCGAAAGCGATTATTTTCGCCGGGCCGTACGCCAACCATGGAGTTCGATTCGACCACGACCGCCATCGCATTCGTCGCCCTCATCGCGATCGGCGTCGGTGGCCTGCTCGTCTCGGGCGTGATGGCGACCGGCACCGTGTTGATGATGGTCCTGCCCGCAATGGTCGTCTTCGGACTGCTCTGCCTCGCCATCGGCACCCAGTACGGCCAGCACCGAACGAGCGGGCGATAATCGTCCGATCCGCCGATCGTGGTGTGATCGCATACCAGCCCGAAGCGAAGCCACAAGGACTTTTACGCCGGTAATTATATCTCATTACGAAATGTCCGACGAGTTCCCCGACTACCTCGACGTCGACTACACCGACGGCGAGGGCGAAGACCCCGAGGATTACCCGAGCATCGAGGACAAGCTCGAAAAGGCGATCGAGGTCACCAAGCGCGGCCTCGAACAGTACGACAACCCCGCAGTGATGTGGACCGGCGGGAAGGACTCGACGCTCACCCTCTATTTCATCAAGGAGGTCGCCCAGCGCTTCGATCTGGAGGTTCCGCCCGCGATCTTCATCGACCACTACCAGCACTTCGACGAGATCCACGACTTCGTCGAGAAGTGGGCCGACGAGTGGGACCTCGAGGTGCGCTACGCGCGCAACGAGAACGTCGGCGAATACGTCGACGAGCACGGCCTCGAACCCGGTGACGACATCCCCATCGAGGACCTCTCCGAGCACAACCAGCACCACGTCCGGAACATCCTCGAATACGAGGAGGACACCTTCGACTTCCTGCTCGACACCTACGTCGGCAACCACCTCCTGAAAACCGTGGCGCTCAACGACGCCCTCGAAGAGTACGGCGTCGACGGCGTCATCTCGGGCGTGCGCTGGGACGAACAGGAAGCCCGCGCCGACGAGACGTTCTTCAGCCCACGCCACGACCCCGAGATCTACCCGCCCCACGACCGCATCCAGCCGATCCTCCAGTTCGCCGAGCGCGACGTCTGGGACGCCTTCTGGAACTTCGCGGTGCCCGAGACCGTCGCGGAGTATCCCGACGAGGGGTACGTCCCCCAGAGCGCCGACGACCTGCCCGAAGGGATCACCAACGAGGATATCCCGATCAGTCCGAAGTACTTCGCTGGTTTCCGATCGCTCGGCAGTGAAGTGAGTACGGAGAAAGCCGACGAGGACCCCGCGTGGCTGCAAGACCTCGAAGGCACGACCGAGCGCGCGGGCCGCGCCCAGGACAAAGAGGACCTGATGGAGCGCCTGCGCGACCTCGGCTACATGTAGGACCTTTTGCTACGCTCGGCCGCTCTGCGGCCTCGCTGGCAAAATCTCCACCAAAAGCCTCGTCACCCCCTCCGGAAGAGCGAAGCTCTTCCGTGCTCTCGTTCGCTTCGCTCACGAGAACTTCGGGGGTTCCTCGGCCCGCTCGCTCACGACGTTCGCTCGCGGGACAATTACTGTCGACCACCGCGACCGCACAGCACCGCCCGAGCCCTCGCTCCTTTTAGTCGCTCGCCCTCGATCCACCAGGAACTGCACCGCACTCCAACAGCACCACCAAAGCCCTCAGTCACTTACTCCGTTCCCGTGAGCCGAAGGCGAGCGGGTGCTCGGAGTCGTTCGAAAGGCGCTTCGCGCCTTTCGTGATGACGAGGGAGTTTCGCTCCCTCGAACCACGCGCGAAGCGTGCTCCGGCGTTCGTGGGTTTGCCCTTCATCCACCAGGACCGCCATCCGCACCGCCCAGCGGCCGCCCCCGCTGGCCGCCTCAGTACAGGTCGTCGAGATCCGACTCGACGTGGCTGTGCTCCTCGGCCGGGAACTCGCCGTCTTCGACGGCCTCGACGTAGCCCGACACCGCCCGCTCCATCTCGCCGCGGACGTCACCGAACGCTGCGGCGAAGGGTGGCTGGTGGTCGCCGAGCCCGAGCACGTCGTTGGCGACGAGCACCTGGCCATCGCAGTCGGAGCCAGCACCGATCCCGATGGTGGGGATCGAGAGATCGTCGGTGATCCCCGCCGCGAGGTTCGCCGGGACGTGTTCGAGCACGAGCGCGAACGCACCGGCGTCCTCGTGCTCGCGCGCGAGACGGGCGATCTCGTTCGCGGCCTCCTGAGACGTTCCCTGGCGGCTGTACCCCAGTTGGTTCACCTTCTGTGGGGTGAGGCCGAGGTGGGCCATCACCGGAATCCCGACATCGGCGAGTCGTTCGGTCAGTTCCACAGTATGCGACCCGCTCTCGATCTTGACCGCATGCGCGCCCTCCTCCTTCAACATTCGACCGGCGTTTTTGAGGCTCTCTGCTTCGTCGACACCGAAACTGAGGAAGGGCATGTCGGCGATCACGAGCGGCTCGTCGGTGGCGCGCGCGACCGCGCCGGTCCGGCTCGCGACCTCATCGACGGTGACGGGCAGCGTCGAGTCGTACCCCAAGGTGGCGTTGCCCATGCTGTCGCCGACGAGGATCGCGTCGACGCCCGCAGCCTCGCAGGCCGCCGCCGTCGGCGCGTCGTAAGCGGTCAACATCGTGAGCGGCGTCTCGGTCCCCGAACGGAACTCCCGCACAGTCGTCGGCATGAGCGATCCTCACACGCGACGGGAGTAAACGACTCCGAATCCACACCGCGAGCCGTAGGAATCAGGGTTTCTCGGGGAGTTTCTCAATCGAGGGCGCCGCCACGCGGTCCGCTACTCGTGGCCGAGGACGGCCATCGGCTCGTAGGGCTCTTCGAGGTACTCGACGTCGCTATCCGAGAGATCGAGTTCGACCGCCTCGACCGCGTCTTCCAGATGTTCGACGCTCGACGTGCCGTAGATCGGCGCGGTCACGCCATCCTTGTGGAGCAGCCACGCGAGACCGATCTGGCTCATGCTGGCGTCATGCTCGTCGGCGAGTTCCTGGACGCGCTCGTTGATTTCTCTACTCTGCGGGGTGTCGTACCGATCCGCGGTCATGTCGCGCATCTCGTCGCTTTCCTCGTGCGGGCGGGCGAGATAGCCACCCGCGAGCGGCGACCACGGAATCACGCCGACGTTCTCCTTCCGGGAGAGCGGCAGCATCTCTCGCTCCTCCTCGCGGTAGACGAGGTTGTAGTGGTTCTGCATCGTCGCGAAGCGCTCGAAGCCGAGGCGGTCGCTCGTGTGGAGCGCGTCCGCGAACTGGTGGGCCCACATCGAACTCGCGCCCAGATATCGGGTTTTGCCCCGCCGAACGGCATCGTCGAGCGCCCCGAGAGTCCCCTCGATCGGCGTCTCGGGGTCCCACCGATGGATCTGATAGAGGTCCACCGTGTCCATCCCGAGCCTATCGAGGCTGTTTTCGAGTTCCTGATCGATCGTCTTCCCCGAGAGCCCGCCCGAGTTCGGGTCGTCCTCGCGCATCTGGCCCCAGACCTTCGTGGCGACCACCTGCTCGTCGCGGTCGTACTCGCCGAGGGCGTTGCCGAGGATTCGTTCGGACTCCCCGTCGGAGTAGACGTTCGCCGTGTCGAAGAAGTTGATCCCGAGTTCGATCGCGCGGTCGATGACCTCGGTCGCCTGCTCCTCGCCGACGGTCCAGTCGAACGCCTCGCCGCCCCCGGACCCGCCGAAGCTCATACAGCCAAGGCAGATCTTGCTCACAGTCATTCCCGTATCGCCGAGTGTCGTGTACTCCACCCCCACAGCTACGACGACCGATCGGATACCCGTTGGACCACGCTCGGTATTTGCCTGTAGCCGAGCCGCTATGTGGCTGGTTGCGAGCCTACAGTCGAACCATCCAGACAGCGTCTCAGAAACCATTAAACGGCCGTTTCATCGGTCGTCGATGACTGCGTCGGCGGAACCACTTCTACCGGTGCATTTATATACGAAAATCACTAACCTCTGGTGAATTCGAGCGGAGCGCCATCACGTTATGCAAGGACAAAACCAGCAGCAAGCCTACGACCGCGGAACCACGATCTTTTCGCCGGACGGCCGGCTGTACCAGGTCGAGTACGCCCGTGAGGCAGTCGAGCGGGGGAGTACGAGCCTCGGCGTCCGGACCGAGGACGGCGTCGCGCTCGTCGCCGAGCAACGGGTCCGATCGCCACTGATGGAACAGTCGAGCATCGAGAAGTTGCACAAGGTCGACGATCACGTCGCCGTCGGATCGGCGGGCCACGTCGCCGACGCGAGACAGTTGACCGACTTCGCCCGTCAGCAAGCACAGGTCGATCGCCTGCGCTACGGCGAACCGATCGGCGTCGAGACCCTCGCGGGGGCCGTCACCGATCACATTCAGGAGTACACCCAAACCGGCGGTGCGCGGCCGTTCGGCGTCGCGCTGCTCATCGCCGGCGTCGAGGACGGCCAGCCCCGACTCTTCGAGACCGACCCGTCCGGCACCGCGACCGAGTGGGCGGCGAGCGCCGTCGGTGCCGACCGCGAAGAGATCCTCGACAGCCTCGAAACGAACTACCGCCCGGATGCGGACCTCGACGGCGGCATCCACACCGCGCTCAACGCGCTCGCGTCGGAACGAGACGCGTTCGAGTCGAGCGAGGTGGTGATCTCGACGATCGACGTCGAAACGGAGCAGTACCGCACGCTCGACAATAGCGAGATCGAAGCACACCTCGACGAGATCGATTTCGAGGACGACGATGAGTGACGAGCTTCATCCGACGAGCGGAATCGATATCGAAGCGAACGCCACCGCCCCCGAGTTCGACGTTTCGTCACAGGGAGCCGGCGGCGAGGAGCTCAAAACGGGAACGACGACCGTCGGCCTGACGACCGAGGATGGCGTCGTTCTCGCTGCGGACATGCGCGCGAGCGCCGGCAACATGGTGGCGAGCAAGGACGCGCAGAAGGTTCTCGAAGTCCATCCGACGGCGGCGCTCACCATCTCGGGCAGCGTGAGCGCGGCCCAGTCGCTCGTGAACTCGCTGCAAGCGGAGGTCCGCCTCTACGAGACTCGTCGCGATACGGGGATGAGCCTCGAAGCGCTCGCGAACCTCACCGCGAACCTCCTGCGGAGCGGGAACTTCCAGATCGTTCAGCCGGTGCTCGGCGGCGTCGACGACGACGGCAGCCACGTCTACGGCATCGGTCCCGGCGGGAGCGTGATGGCGGAGGACTACGCCGTGAGCGGATCGGGATCGCCGTTCGCGCTCGGCGTGCTCGAACAGGAGTACGACGTGGGAACGAGCGTCGAGGACGCCAAAACCATCGCGGCCCGCGCCGTCCAGAGCGCGACCGAGCGCGACACCGCCAGCGGCAACGGACTCACGCTCGCGACGATCACCGCCGACGGTGTCACGATCGACACCTACGAGAGCGTCGAGAACGCCCTGTGATCGGCCCGTCGATCACAGTCGCCGCGCTTCCAGCAACGTGTGACGAAACCGACTGTCCGACACCGGAGTGACCACCACGAATGGACCTCTCGATCGTCGACCTCGCACCGATCCCGGAGAACGGCACGGCAACCGAGGCGTTCGAAGACACCGTCGAGCGCGCCCAGCACGCCGAGAAACTCGGCTACTTGCGCTTCTGGGTGGCCGAACACCACGACTTCACCGACCGACTCGCGAGCACCACGCCCGAGGTGCTCATCCCGCACATCGCCGCGAAGACCGACGAGATCCGGGTGGGTTCCGGGACGGTGCTGCTCAACCACTACAGCCCGTACAAGGTGGCGGAATCGTTCGGCGTGCTCGATGCGCTCGCACCCGACCGTATCGATCTGGGGCTCGGGCGGGCAACGGGGAACCCCGTTAGCGACCGCGCGCTCCAGGAAGATCGGAGCCAGCAGTGCCGGAGCGACGACCACGCCGAGAAGATCGACGAGGTCGCGGCCCACCTCTACGACGGGTTCGACGACGACCACCCGTTCGACGACCTGAAGATTGCCCGCTCGCGCGACAGCGTTCCCGACGTATGGGTGCTCGGCTCCAGCCCATCGAGTGCCGCGATCGCGGGCGAGCTCGGGCTGCAGTACTGTTTCGCGTCGTTCATCAGACCCGGGCCAGCCGTCCAGGCGTTCGAGACCTATCGTGACCGGTTCGAACCCTCCGCGTACGGGGCCGGACCGGCGGAGCCGAAAGGAGCGCTCGCAGTGAACGTCACCTGTGCCGAGACCGACGAGGAGGCGGCCCGGCGACGCGCGACCGCCGAGGCGTCACGACAGCGCCTCCAGCGCGGCGAACTCGACAAGCCACCGATCCGGTCGGCCGACGAGGCGATCGAGGAACTCGGCAGGGTGCCCGAGCCGACACCGACCCCGATCGAAGCCGGCGAGTGGCCCCGCCAGATTTCCGGGAGTCCGTCGACGGTCCGCGATCTACTGAACGAGATGACGGCACAGGTCGGTGTCGACGAGGTCGTGATCCAGAACCAGATCGCCGACCCCGACAACGTCCTGGAATCACACGAGCTGCTCGCCGACGCGTTCGATCTCACCCCACGATAGCGATCCACGCTGTTCGTCGTCATCGATGCATCGAACCGGCGAGAAAGGCTTATCGCTGCGCGTGCCAACCCCGAGTCGTGCCGGAGCTCGTCGAGACAAGCGATCCAGAGGGGGTGGATTACGGCTGGGTCATGCAGACCACGTTCGTGCTCACGATCGCGGTGGGCGCGCCCATCGTCGCCGTCCTCTCGCTCGGCGCTCCGCTTGACACGTGGAACGCGCGCCTCTCTTTTGCGGTCCGAGTCGGTGCGGTGGTCTGGGTGCTCGTCGCAGTAGCGGTCTACGGTTACGCACACCGGACGACCGAGGAGCCAGCGGATCAGTAGGTCGTCGGCCCGTCGCCGACGTACGAGAATCGCGTTCCCGCCCGATCGGCAGTTTCGGCGTCGCCCTCGGAATCACCGATAAACAGCGTCCGCTCGGGCGTCGCATCGAGATGTTCGACCGCGGCGAGCAACGACTCGGGGTCGGGTTTGAACGTTGCGACGGTGTCCCGACCGACGACGCACGCGACGTGCTCGGCGAGATCGTGAACATCGAGCGCGATCCGACAGGCGTCCTCACAGTTCAGCGAGCAGACGCCCACTGGGCGATCGGTCACCAGCTCGTCGGCGAACGCCAGCCGCTCCGAGCGACGTGCGCCTTCGCGTTCGTGGCCGGCGATCGCTTCCTCGACCGCGTCGCGATGGCCGAGTTCGTCGGCGCGTTCGAGCATCCGCCAGAGGTCCATCCCGTCGGTGTCGACGCCACAGCCGTCGAGCGCGGCGGCGGCGTCCGTCGCGGCCGCGTCCCAGTCGACCGCGAGGCGCACGAGCGTCCCGTCGAGGTCGTAGACGACGGCCTCGGTGTCGTCGGGAATGGTGACAGTCATACCCTGAAAAACGGGGGCCAAGAGAAGTCGGCTTCGATCGCGGGGGCTGGTCAGTCGCGGAGTTCGCGCGCGATCACGTTCTTCTGGATTTCGGAGGTTCCCTCGTAGATCGTGGTGATCTTGGCGTCGCGGTAGAGCCGCTCGACGCCGCCCTCCGTGGTGTAGCCGTAGCCGCCGTGGATCTGGATCGCCTCGTTCGCCACCTCGACGGCGGTCTCGCCAGCGAAGTATTTCGCCATGCTCGCGGCCTCGCGGTAGTTCTCGCCCGCGTTCGCCCGCCGCGCCGCGTCACGGGTCAGGAGGCGTGCGGCCTGGGTCTTCGTGCGCATCTCGGCGAGTTTGTGCTGGATCGTCTGGATCTCGCCGATCGCGCTGCCGAACTGTTCGCGCTCGTCGGCGTACGCCAGCGACTCGTCGAGAGCGTGCTGGGCGAGGCCCACAGCTTGAGAAGCGATCGCCACCCGCCCGCCAGTCAGAATCGAGAGCGCCGCCGAGAGGCCGCGTCCTTCCTCAGTCAGTCGGTTTTCCGCCGGGATCCGAACGTCGTCGAACTCGAGGCTGGTGGTGTCGCTCGCGCGGAGCCCGAGCTTGTCCTCCGTGGGACCGACCGAGAGCCCATCAGTATCTTTCGGGACGACGAACTGGGTGATCGAGTCGCGGTCGTCGCGGTCGGTACGCGCGAACAGGATCACCACTCCCGACCGCTCGCCGTTGGTGATCCACTGCTTGGTGCCGTTGATGACGTACTCGTCGCCCTCGCGCCGGGCTTCGGTCGTCATCGCGGCGGGGTTCGAGCCGGCGTGGGGTTCCGAAAGCGCGAACGCGCCAACGGGCCGGCCGTCGACCATCTCCGGCAGCCACCGCTCGCGCTGGGTTTCGTCGCCGAACTCCGCGATACAAGAGGTGGCGAGACAGTGGACCGAGAGCGCGGTCGCCACCGCCAACATCCCGCCCGCGAGCTCCTCGTTCACGAGACTGTAGGTGACGGTGTCGGCGTCGAAGCCGCCGAACTCCTCCGGCACCGTGAGCCCGGTCATATCGAGGTCGGCGAGCCCATCCCAGACGTCCTCTGGGAACTCCTCCTCGCGGTCGGCCCGCTCGGCTTCCGGCCTGATCTCCTCGCGGGCGAACTCTCGAACCACATCCCGAATCGCGCGCTGTTCGTCGGTGAGATTCATACCCACCGGACGGCGGCGAGGGGCAAAAATTACCCGCTCCGTGGTGGCTGCTTACCAGCGCCCCACACAAGATGCTTGTCGATTCCGCCGCTACCGGCTCACTCGTCGACGAGCGTCACGTCGAGGCGGTCTTCGAGCGCGCTGATGAGCGACCCGCCGACGTCGGCCCGCGCCGCACGGCCCTCCTCGACTGCTTGGAGATCGTCGGTGGCGACATCGAGATCGTCGGCGAGTTCCGCTCGATCCAGATCGGCATCTTCGCGGGCCTGCTCCACGCGCTCGCCGTATCCCGAGACGAGATAGGGGAGCTGATCGCGGTCGTAGTTGGTCCCCTCGCGCTCCCATCGCGCGGAGTCGCCGCTCCGATCGGCGAGCTTCGCCGTGTTCCGGGCCGCGCGTTGCCGGCGGTCGCGATCGCTGTCGCGGTCGTCGCTGGAGCCGGTATCGCGTGTCGATCCGCCGCGATCGTCGGTCTCGCCGTGATCGAGACAGTTCGGACAGAGATCGAGCTCTGCGCCCGCGACGGTCGCGGTCGTCAGGTCCGAATCGGTCGCGCCGCAGAGCTCACAGCTCCCCCCGCCGCCTGAATCGTCTCCGGTCGAGTATTTGGCCATAGCCCGGCTTGGCACGCCGCAGGTATAATGATCCGGTTCGAACCGACCGGATTCCGGGTGTGGCGGTGCGTTCGGCCATCTGGCTTCGGGGTTCGTGCGCCCGATCGGAGCGGCTCGGGAAGGAAAAGGCGGACTACGAACCGGTCGTCGAGAGCATGCTCTGGGCGACGCCGACGAGCTCGTCGGTGTCGGCCTGGCGGAGGCGTTCGTCGCCGAGCAGGAGGCGCAGACGTGGCCGTCCGACGTCGATCGGCACCTTCTCGGTGTCGATCAGGCCGTGCTCTTCGAGGGTGGCCTTCTTGCGCGAGAACGTGGCCCGGCTGGCGAGTCCGGTGTTCTCACCCCACGTGCTGATGTCGTAGAGCAGCTGTTCGTTTCTCGCCGCGGCGAGCAGGCTGATCACCACTTCGTCGACATCGCTCGTACCGCGTTCCTCACCGAGTGTGGTGCGCATCCGTTCGAAGTCAGCCCGGAGATCGGGGCCGAACTCGTCGTCGAGCGTCTCGCGGACGCGGTCGAGCGGTGGTGTCCGGAGCCTGAACGTGTCGGCTGCCTCCCACCGCTCCGTGTACTGGCTCCGCGCGGTCGCGACGAACTCCTCGTCGCGCGTGATGAGTCCGGCGGCTTGACCGTCGGCCGCGACGACCGAAACGATCGCGTCGTCGGTACACAACAGCGGTCCGTCGAGCCGGCTCTCGGTCGTGCGAAGGGAGAGAACGTCCGCCGTGACGAGATCCGCTGCGGTGCCTGCCACGGTGAAATCGCTCGTGACCGTCTTGAGCACCGATTCGGTCACGAGGAGCCGGACGGTCGGTGGGTCGTCGTGATCGCCGAGCACGCCGAGGAGTTCCTCGACCCCGTCGGCCGAGAACCCCATCGCGAGAACGGTTTCCGTCGCGTCGTCGAGTACCGCTCGACAGATGGCCGATACGTTTTGTTCGATCAGATCCACGTCCGTTGTGATGGTCATGTAGATACCACAACGAGCCCAAGGTACGTAACAAAACGGGCTAGATATCTAGACTACTGTCACTATAGAATAGTATAGACGGATGACGAGCGGATCGTGGGCGGGGCTTCCCGTTCTCTCGTGGCATCATTCGCGCTCCCGGAGATCGATCGGAAGTTCGTGGTCGCAGCGATCATTCCGGCCGAGGGTTCATCCCGAGCGGCGGCCGATCGAGGGTATGGAATCGGAGAGTGAGGTCGACGATCGGTTCGCTCCGGCGATCGACGGCCACGTCCACCTCATGCCGGACCGGCTCATGCGCGCGATCCGGGACGCGCTCACTGCAGAAGCGGGGTGGAGCTTCGTGCATCCGACCGACAAGGAGGCGATGGAGGCCGCGCTATCGGCCGCGGGCGTCGAGCGCTATCTCGCACTTCCGTATGCCCACCGGCCCGACATGGCGGCCGACCTCAACGAGTGGGTGCTCGGGCGGGCGGCGGAGTCGGAGATGGCGGTGCCGTTCGCGACGGTCCACGGCGACGACGACGTGGCGGACGTGGTCGAGGCGGCGTTCGCGGCGGGTGCGCGGGGGCTGAAGTTCCAGTGTCCGGTCCAGGAGTGTGGACCTACCGATCCGCGACTCGATCCCGCCTTCGAACTCGCCGCGAAGTACGACCGCCCGATCCTCTTCCACGCGGGGACGGCCCCACACTTCGAGGATAGCCCACACGTCGGGGTCGAACAGTTCGAGACGTTCCTCGACTCCTATCCCGACGTCCGCGCCGCCTGCGCGCATATGGGCGCGTTCGAAACCGACGCCTTCCTCGCGCTCGCTCGCGATCACGAGAACGCCTTTCTCGACACGTCGTTCGTCACCTCTACCGCAGCGAGCGAGTACGTCGGTTCTACCGTCGGGATCGAGGACGACGCGTTCGAGACACTCTCCGAATCGATCTTCTACGGCTCGGACTATCCGAACATTCCCTACCCCTACGCGGCCGAGCGCGCCGGGTTGCTCGATCGGGAGCTCTCGACGGCGACGCTTCGCGACCTGTTCGGCCGCACCGCCGAGCGATTCCTCGGCGAGCGGTGATTCGGGGTGTGGCTGCCGTCCCGATCGGCGGAGCACGGCCGGCACGCCGCGAACCCGCCGACGAAACGGCTTTAGGCGGGCCGGGCCTGCGCTCTCGCGTGACCCAGGTCTGTATCGTCGGCGCGTCGGACGTGGCGGTGCGCTACGAACTGCTCTCCCGTGAGACCGCCCGCGAGGCGCTCTCGACGTACGACCTGCACGAACCCTACGCGAACACGCTCGCCCTCGATACGGTGAGTCTCGGCGCGGCGGTGTCGCTGCTCAACGATCTCAACTGGTATCTCGTCCGCTTTGCGAGCGACGCGCTCGTGCTCGAACCGTCGATCAGCGAAACGGAGTGGCTCTCGCGCGATCTCGCGACGGCGGTGCGCGACGAGCGGATCGCGCCCGACGAGACCGGGGAGAACTGTAAGATCTACGGCGTGAGCGACGACGAACTCGTCGAACCGATGTACGTCGTCCGCACGAACGGTCTCCCGGAGTACGACCTCGCGGAGGTCGACGACACCCTCGTGGTCCGGATCACGAACGAAGAGTTCGGCGGCTGATAGGGGGAATCCCGGTGGGAGTTCGAGACCGCGCTATTCTTCCTCTGTGGGGTGTTCGAGCGCCGTCTCGATCGGCGCGTCGCCGGCAAGAATCTCGAAGGTCTTCCCGTACGTCTCTTCGATGTCGAGCGCCGCCACCAGCGTTCGGGCGACATCCGCACGAGTGATCTCGCCCCGACCGAGCTTTGCGGCCGCGCGGATTTCGCCGGTGGCCGGTTCGTCGATCAGCGCGCCAGGCCTGACGATCGTGTACGTCAGCTCGCTCGCCTGGAGCCGTTCGTCGGCTTCCTGCTTGGCGATCAGGTAGTCTTCGAGCGCGTCGGGACTCGATTCGGGATCGTCGGCGTTCATCGCGCTGAGCATCACGAACCGATCGACGCCGTGCTCCTCGGCCGCCTCGATCATCCGGATCGCGCCGTCGCGGTCGACACCTTCGACGTCCTCGCCGCTCGATCCCGCGGCGAAGACGATCGCATCGTGGTCCTGGACCGCGTGGGAGACGTCCTCCGTGAGGTCCGCGACGACGGTTTCGGCGTCGTACTCCGCTATATCCGATGCGTAGGAGTCGGTGCGGACCATCGCCGTGACGTCGTGATCGCTTCGGTCGAGGACATCGACGATGTGTTGGCCGACCTTGCCGTGCGCGCCAGCGACGAGTACGTTCATAAGCGGTCCAGGGTACGGCGCGGACGCTGGTAAATTGTCTGGCCCCGGTGTCCTGACGAGCGAAGCGAGTCAGGGCTCAGGAGAGCAACGCTCTCCTGGTGGATGAAGGGCGAGGGGTGCGATCGACCGAAGGGAGTGAGTAGCGAACGGAGTGAGCGCACGCCGAGGGCTTCGGCGGTGCGGTTGCGGTGTGGGCGGTCGCGGAAAGCGCCAGTAGCCCTACCGCGAGCGAACGCAGTGAGCGAGCGGGTGTTTTTAGTCCACCGGAAGACGCTTCGCGTCTTCCAAGCTCTCCTTCGCTTCGCTCTGGAGAACAGGTTTTTGGAGAGGGTTCGACCGAGCGTCATCAGAACGCGAAGCGTTCTGATTGGCAGTCAGAAATCTTCGATTTCTGACGACGCCCGCAGGCGCGAGGGAGGACCCTCTGTAAAAAAAGTGGGTGCTTAGACAGTGAGTTCGCCTTTGCGCTGTGTGACCGTGACGTCGTCGGCGTCGAGTGCTTCGACGTCGAGGTGCATCGGGATGAAGTTCCGGCGCTCGAAGTCCTCGGTCTCGTCTTCGGTGCCGACCGTACACCACAGCTGAACCTGGGTGGGGCCGTGCCACTCGCCCTGACGGGAGATGCCGAAACAGACCAGCTCCTCACCGTCGTGCTCGATGATCCCGCCCTTCCGGACGCCAGGGTCGCCCTCGATGATGAGCCGCTTCATGCTGGGAGGTTGCCCGACGGGAACCTAAGCGCTTCGGACCCGCCGCGACACCGAACGGGTTTTACCCTCCGATGCGCTACCGCCATCCAGTAACCATGCAGATACCACGTCGGTTCAACACGTACTGCCCACACTGCAACGCCCACCACGAACACGAGGTCGAGAAGGTCCGCAGCGGGCGCGAGACTGGAATGAAGTGGACCGACCGCCAGCGCGAGCGCGCCACCGCGGTCATCGGCAACACCGGGAAGTTCTCGAAGGTGCCTGGTGGGGACAAACCCACGAAGAAGACCAACCTCAAGTACCGGTGTAGTGACTGCGGCACCGCCCACCTCCGCGAGGGATGGCGCGCCGGCCGCGTGGAGTTCCAGGAGTAATCATGGCGGGGAACTTCTACTCCGTGCGCTGTCCGGACTGTGAGAACGAACAGATCGTCTTCGGCAAGGCCGCGAGCACGGTGGCGTGTGCTGTCTGTGGCACGACGCTCGCCCGATCGACCGGCGGCGACGCGACCTTCGAAGGCGAGGTGATCGAGACCGTCGAGCGCCGCGACACCGGCAGCGAGCTCGCGGACACTGGGACATGAACTACAGCGGGTGGCCCGACCCGGGCGATCTGGTCGTCGGGAAGATCGACGAGATCGCCGATTTCGGCGTGTTCGTCACCCTCTCGGAGTACGAGGACAAACGCGGTCTCGTCCACGTCTCGGAGGTCGCCTCGGGCTGGATCAAGAACGTTCGCGACCACGTGAGCCTCGACCAGACCGTGGTGGCGAAAGTTTTGGACGTCGACGAGTCGTCCCAGCAGATCGATCTCTCGCTCAAGGACGTCAACGACCACCAGCGCTCGGAGACGATCCAGGACTGGAAGGCAGAACGGAAGGCCGACAACTGGATGGCGATCGCGTTCGGCGAGGACATCGCCGACGAGCAGTACGCCACGGTCGCGAACGCCTTCCTCGCGGAGTTCGGCTCGCTGTACGCGGGCTTCGAGGAGGCGGCCATCCACGGGACCGAGGCACTCGACGATACCGATCTCGACGACGAGGAGATCGATTTGATCGTCGAGACCGCCCGCGAGAACGTCTCGGTCCCGTACGTGACCGTCAGCGGCTACGTCGATCTCACCAGCGCCGAGAGCGCCGGCGTCGATCTCGTTCGGGAGGCACTCGATGCGGCCGAAGGCAACGGCGAGGTCCTCGTGAGCGGAACGAACGAGGGCTCGGAAGGCCAGCAAAGCGAGCCTTCCGGTGTGCCCGAGGAGGTCGAGCTCGAGGTGACCTACGTCGGCGCACCCGAGTACCGCATTCGGGTGCAGGCTCCCGATTACAAGACCGCCGAGAGCCAGCTCGAAGCCAGCGCCGAACGCGCGTCGACTGCCATCACCGATCGCGGCGGCACTGCGGAGTTCCACCGCGAACGCCGCAGCGACGACGAGTAACGCGGCGCACTACCGCATGAAATCCGCTATTCTCGTGTGCGAGGCGTGGCGCTCGACCCACGATCGCCCGGTGTACACGCTGTCGGAGACCTGCCCCGAGTGTGGCGGGCCGGCGGTCAACAGCGCGCCAGCCCCCTACAACCCCGAAGACCCCCACGGTGAGTACCGACGTGCTCTTAAGCGCCGCGAGTCCGAATAGCCCATGAACGAATTCGAAGTCGAAACGCTCGCGGAGCCGTCGCTCTCCGATCCGGTGTTGATCGAGGGGCTTCCGGGTGTCGGCCACGTCGGCAAGCTCGCGGCCGAACATCTCCTCGAAGAGTTCGAGAGCGAGCCGGTTAGACGGATCTACTCCGAGCACTTCCCACCCCAGGTCAACGTCGAGGACGGCCGCGCGAAACTCGCTTGCGTCGAACTCCACGCAGTGGAGGCGGGCAACGAGGACCTCCTCGTGCTCACCGGCGATCACCAGCCCCAGGAATCCACCGGCCACTATCACCTGACCGACCGCGTTCTCGACGTGACGACCGAACTCGGGGTCGATCGGGTCTTCGCGCTCGGTGGCGTTCCGACGGGCGAACTGATCGACGAGTACGACGTCATCGGAGCCGCGACCGACGACGGCGTCATCGACGAGCTCGAGGATGCGGGCGTCGAGTTTCGCGAGGACCAGCCCGCCGGCGGCATCGTCGGCGTCTCCGGCCTACTTCTCGGCCTCGGTGCGCGCCGTGACCTCGACGCAGCCTGTCTGATGGGCGAGACCAGCGGCTATCTCGTCGATCCCAAGAGCGCACGCGCCGTGCTCGAAATCCTCGAAGCAGCCATCGGCTTCGAGGTCGAGTTCGACTCGCTCGAAGAGCGTGCCGACGAGATGGAGGAGGTCGTCCAGAAGATCCAGCAGATGGAGGGCGGCCAGCAGGCCACCGACGACAACCTTCGGTACATCGGCTGAACCTTTTTACTGCGGGGGGTGCGCTCCCTCGCTCCGCTCGGTCGCCCACCCCCGTCTGCTCACGGGCGGCGAAGCCGCCCGTTCGCACGGCCAGCGGGACGGCGGAGCCGTCCCGCTCGGCTTGCAAAAACGTTCATGAAAAACACCCGCTCGCTCGGCCTGCGGCCTCGCTCACGGTAGAACTTCTAAACATCATCCGCGGCCGCCAACGCACAGCACCGCCCGAGCCCTCGGCCACTCACTTCGTTCGGGCCTCGCCCTCGGTCCACCAGGCCCGCACCGCAACCGCACTACAACTTGCATCGCGGCCACAGCGCCGCCGCAACCGCCGCCACACCACAGTCGCTACGCCCTCAGTCCTCGTTTCGAGCGCGCTCGATCCGACTTTCGGCCTGGCGGAAGAGACCCCGAAACGTCGTGACCTCCCGGCCGGTGGGATGAGCACGACCGAGCAACCGCCGGATGAGGCGACCGGTCTTCGCGTGCTTCTCCTCGGGGTGGTCGATCGCGTCGAGGAACGAGTCGAACTGGTCGTAGAGCCCTTCGAGCGCGCGCTCGTCGGCGCGTTCGTGTCGGTTGCCGGGATGCTGGCTCCCGTCGAGATGCAGATCACGGAGTTCGTAGAGCGCGACCGTCGCGGCCTGGCCGAGATTGAGAACCGGGTACTCGGGGCTCGCAGGGATCGAACACACCTCGTCGATCCGCACGATCTCCTCGTTCGATAATCCCGTACTCTCGCGGCCGAACACCAGCGCCACGTCGCTCTCGACCCCGGCGAGATGGTCGCGGAGTTCGGCCGGGGTTTTGAACGGATAGCGGACGTGTTTTCGCCCGTCGCGGTTCGTGGTTGCGGTGAAGCCAATGGTGTAGAAATCGGTGACGAGCGACTCGAAGCTCACGACGTCGTGATTCGGGAGGACGTCTTCGCGTGCGTGGCCGGCGAAGCCGTACGCCTCGCCGTCGGGGTCGAGTTCGGGCGGATCGACCAGTTTCAGATCACTGAACCCGAAGTTCTTCATCGCCCGCGCGATCGTCCCGACGTTGCCTGGCGTCTGGGGATCGACGACGGCGACCACTACCTCGCCCATCAGTCGATGTCGAGACTGTCGAGGTCGACCGTGTTCGCCTCCCGTTCGGCTTCGGCGGCCGACGTGGTGCCCGAGACCTGTGGCACCGCGGTCGGATCGGTGTCGACGTGTTCGAGGCCGGCGTAGTCCTCCGGCGCGCGGCCGCCGTCGAGGAACCACTCGTGGAAAGCGTCCTGGAGTTCGGGTTCACCGCGGCGCTCGCTGCCGCCCTCCTCACGATACCAGTAGAGGAAGTCGGGCTCGTGGACATCACAGACCACGACCTCGCTCAGGGGTTCGCCGTAGACCGCCGCAGCCACGTTGCACGCGTCGAGGTTCTCGTCGCCATGAAGCAGCCAGCAGGCGTGACACGGCGATCCGATCACCTCTCGGAGCCGAGCCACACGCTGGCGGGTCTCGGGGTCCATCGCGTCGATCGCCATGATCTCGCCGTCGTCGGTGAACACCGCCGACTCGTCGAACCGCCAGCCCCGCAGCCCGATACTTACCTTGCCCATACCGCGAGAAAGTGACTCGCGCCTAAAAGTCGCGCGTGTCGCGGACCCGCCTGACAGCTACAACGACCGCTGGAGGGATTGTAGCCGGGCGATCCGATCGTCGGTGTCCGGGTGGGTTCGCAGGATTCGTGCGGCGATCTCCCTGAGCGGCTGTGTTTCGCGGTAGAGGTACGGCGCGCGATCGCCCTCCGGGCCGAGCATCATCGGCTCTCGGGACTCGGCTTCGGCCGGTTCGAGCGGAACGATCGAGAAGGCGGCGATGCTTGCGCTCGCGCGGGCGTCCGTGGTCGGGATTCCCGTGGCCGCTTCGTCGAGCGTCGACAGCGCGCTCGCGAGCGCGGCCGGCGAGCCGGCGATGGCGACTGCGCCGCGGTCGGCCGCGAGTTCACGGTGTCGCGAGAGCAGACGGAACATCACCCGGCCGACAACCCAGAACAGCCCCGCGACGGCGAAGGTGACGGCTCCGACGATGCCGCCGACCGAGCTGCTCTCGTGATTCGGGTCCTCCCAGCCGCTGCTCGCCCAGTCCATCAGCGTCTGTGCGACGACCAGCGGCAACGCCATCGCCATCATCACCGCGACATCGCGGTTCTTGACGTGGGCGAGTTCGTGAGCGACGACCGCCGACAGCTCGTCTCCGTCGAGCACGTCGAGCAGCCCAGTCGAGACGACGAGCGTCGCCCCGTCCCGGGTGTAACCGGTCGTGAAGGCCCGTGGCGCGGTCGTCTCGGCCACCAGTACGGTCGGAACCGGGAGGTCTGCCTGGCGGGCAACGCGATTGACGAGACGGTGGAGATCGGGGAACTCCTCGGGGGACGGCTCACGCGCGTCGACGCCCCGGAGGACGAGCGAGTCGCCGTAGCGCCCTTCGATGACGACGATGGCGACGACGAGTACGATCGTCGCACCCGCGCCGGCGACCTCAGTCAGTCCACCGGGAAGGTAGCCGTTCCGCGCGGCGAGGGCGGCCAGCCACGAGAACGCGACGAACAGCACGCCGGCAAGCGCCGCTGCCACGACGGCGAGCGACCCGACGGCCACGACCATTCGAACGCGGAGCATCCAGTCGTTCGTCCACTCCATCGTCGGGTGGTCATCGGCCGACGGAATACATCCATCGTTCCGAAAACCACAGACCGGGCCGGCTTTGTACGACGAAGCCGTCCAACCCACATGACCGTCGACGCCGCCGGCCTTCCGATCGGCGACGATCACCCGCCACGGATCATGGGCGTGCTCAACGTCAGCGACGAGTCACCCTACGATCCGAGCGTCTTCGCCGACCCCGACCAGGCCGCCGAGTACGTCGACGACCTCATCGCCGAAGGGGCGGACATCATTGATGTGGGCCTCGAATCCGCGAACAAGCGCTTCGATGTGCTTTCGGCCGATGAGGAACGCGACCGGCTCGACACCGCGCTCGAAACGATCGAGCGCGCCCGCGACGACGCGGTGTTCTCGATCGAAACCCGCTATCACGAGGTCGCCGCGGCCGCTCTCGATGCGGGATTCGACATGGTGAACGACGTCTGCGGGTTTGCCGACCCCGACATGCCACGGGTCTGCGAAGCGCGAGACGCCGCCGTGGTGAAGATGGCGAGCCCGCCCGACCTCGAACGGCCCGGCGCGCTCACCACCGTCGAGGAGATCCACGCCGCGCTCGACCGCGAACTCACCCCGAAGACGATCGTCGATCCCGCCTTCGGCGGGTGGAGCGAGGCAAAAACCCTGGAGGACGACCGTGAGATATTCGACCGGCTCGGCGAGTTCCGCGATCTCGATCGGCCGATGCTGGTTTCGATCAACCGGAAGAACTTCCTTGGCGAGATCGTCGATCATGAGACGGAGGGGCGACTCCCGGCCAGCCTCGCCGCGACCGCGCTGGCCGTCGAGCGCGGCGCACACGTCATCCGGACCCACGACGTGGCCGAAACTCGCGATGCGGCGCTGATCGGCGACGCGCTCGGCGATCGGCGCGAACGAGTCACGGCCGAGGCCTGAGATGCAGTTCGAGGCGTGGGAGCCAGTCTACGAAGCCATCCTCGACGACTTCGGGTTCGACCGCGTGGCCGACGAGCGCGTGCGAGACATCCTCGCCGGCTTCGCCGAACCGTTCGATCTCGATCGACTCGACCTCACGGGCGAATCAGTCGTGATCGCCGGCGCTGGCCCCTCACTCGAAACCGACCTCGACTCGTTATCGGACGAACTGCTCTCGGAGGGAACCGTGTTCGCCGCCTCGACCGCGGCCGATCGTCTTCACGAGATCGGCTTCGAGATCGACTGCATGGTTACAGATCTCGACAAGAACCCCGACACGGTGCGCGATCTCACTGCACGCGGAACGCCGGTCGCGGTCCACGCCCACGGTGACAACGAACCGCTGGTCCGAGAGGTCGTCCCGACGCTCGACGCGACGAACGTGCTCGCGACGACTCAAGCCGCACCCGTCGGACCGGTCCAAAATTTCGGCGGATTCACCGACGGCGACCGCGCGGCCTTCCTCGCCGATCACTGTGGGGCGCGTAGTCTGAAGTTCGTCGGCTGGGACTTCGACGACGACTCGGTGGACGCGATGAAACAGCAGAAACTCACGTGGGCCGAACGATTGTTGTACTGGCTCGAACGCCGCCGTGACGAGCGATTCACCGTGCTCGATGGACGGCGTGACGGGATCGATATCGGGGCGTTGCCGATCAAGTAGCGAGGAACGGGCGATTAGGGTTCGAGAACGACTTTTCCAGTGCTTTCGCGGTTCTCGATGTGCTCGTGTGCTGCGGCAGCGTCTTCGAGCGGGAAGGTTTCACCGACGATCACTTCGAGGTCACCCTCGGTCAGCAGTTCGGTGAGATTCGGCACGGCGCTCAGCACACGCTCGGGGTCGCGCTGCATCGACTGTCCGAGGTGGTAGCCGTAGACGGTGTAGTTGTTGAACAGCAGCGTACTGGTGTCGGGATAGCCCGGTTCGCCGCTCGCCGCGCCGTACGAAACCATCCGACCGAAGTGGGTGAGGCAGTCGAGGCTCTCGGTGGTGGTGTCGCCACCGATCCCGTCAAGCACGAGATCGACGCCCTTGACGTCGGTGAGATCATTGACTTCCTCGGCGAAGTCGGTCTCCGTGTAGTTGATCGGGTGATCCACGCCGAGGCGTTCGGCGAGATCGAGCTTGTCCTGGGTGCTCGCGGTGCCGAAGACCTCAGCACCGGCCTCACTCGCGAGTTGGGTCGCCGCGGTGCCGACGCCGCCCGCCGCCGCGTGGATCAGGACGCGCTCGCCCTCCTCCAATCCACCCCACTCGAACAGGGTGTTGTGGGCAGTCAGGAACTGTACCGGGAAGCCCGCGGCTTCGGTGAACTCCATCGGTTCGGGAACGTCGAACAGCCCCGCGGCGTCGGCGGTGACGGATTCGGCGTAGCCTTCGTTGGTCATCGCGACCACGCGCTCGCCGACCTCGCGATCGACACCCTCACCGACTGCGTCGATCGTGCCGGCAGCCTCCATTCCGGGCACGTAGGGCGGACTCGGCCCGCCCTGGTAATGACCCCGGCGCTGCATGATGTCCGCGAAGTTGACGCCTACCGCTGCGACATCGATCCGGACCTCGCCGGGGCCCGGCTCGGACATGTCGCGGTCGGTCGTCTCGATGACGTCACGTCCGCCGAATTTGGTGACTTCGATGGCCTGCATCACCGTTTCTTGCCGCGCCATCCGGATAAACCATCCGGCCGTGGTTTACTCGTCTTCGACGGTTCCGTCGTCCGACGGCTGCGATGACTGCTGTGGCTGCTCGTCGACCTCGGTTTCGATATCCGTGTCCGTTTCGAAGCCGTCTTCCGGGTCCGTTTCGCCCGCTGGTTCGACCGGTTCGGGCTCCGGGACGTCGATGACGTCGTCGGGATCGAGCGGGTTGCCCGCGGTCGCCCGCGTTGTCACCGCCTCGCCGCGGACGAGTTCGGGCAGGATGATCCTGGCGAAGTGGACGACCAACACGAGGATGAGCGGGCCGAGAAACAGGCCGTACCACCCAAAGAGGAGGGGGCCGACGATGTACGCGATCATCACCGAACCGGTGTGGAGCGAGCGGCCCGAGACGTACGGCCGGAGGACGAGGTCCGGAATGGTGTCGACGATCACGAGCGAGACCGCCGCGAACACCACCGGGAACCAGAGAAGCGTCGGGTCGACGAGGGCGGCCTGGCCGGCGAGGACGAGCGCCACAGGGATGTAGACGATCTTCATCCCCACCACGGGAACGAGGCTGCCAACGCCGGTGAGCAGTCCCAGCAGGGTGGCCGACGGGACCCCGATTTCGGGAGGGCTGACGACGTCGAGAGCGTTGTACGAGATCGCCGCGAGGATCGCGGTCGCGAAGGCATTGAGGATGTTCCCGAAGTAGATCGTCTTGAGATTGCGATCGACCGCATTGAGGTAGGCGTACGCCGCCGTTCGCTCGCCCGCGAGTTCGGTCCGGAACCACGCAGCGAGCTTGTGATCGTCACGGAGGAGGTAGAACGCGAGCGCAAGCACGATGAACAGGTGGAGGAGTGCGTTGCCGACCGCACCGAGATACCCCGTCGTCGTGCCGAGCGCCTCGCCGAGGGATTCGAGCCCGCCCGGCCCGAGATACTGCTCGGGGTTCTGTACCGCCGAGGTCACCAGCTCGCGCAGGTTGTCGATCCCGAGCCCGCCATCCGCGAGGATCGGCTGGACGAGGGCGTCGAGCTGGTCCGCGTTGGTGCCGGCGAGGCTCTGGAGCTCGGTGACGGCCACCGAGACCGTGTACGCGACGAGCAGGATGATCGGGAGCGTGATCGACAGCAGCGAGACCGCCGCAGCGAGGCTCGATGTCGGGATCCAGTCCGCGATCCGGCGGTGGATCGGGCGCGTGATATAATAAACGAACAGCCCGAGGACGAACGTGCCGATGTACCGATAGACGACGAACGCGAGCGCGGCCCCGAGGGCGATCGCCACCAGCCACAGCGGGATTCGCGAGCGGTCGTAGCCGTCGAGCACGCTGGCCATGTGCGAGGGAGGCGCGGCCGGCGTAAATACCCGTTGTGCGAGCGGGTGTCTCAGTCGCTCGAACCACCCGTCCCGCTCGGCTATCCGGACCGCTGTCGTTGCCGGACGTGTCCCCGCCGGTGTCGGTGCATCGGTGACAACCGAACAGCAGTACGCAGTCACGAACGATCGCTCGCAGCAGCGATCGCGACTGCCGGCACTCCGCTGGCACCGGAGTTTTATCTCCGATACGCGCATGGGTTCCGTATGTCACACGACTGCTCGTTTCTCGCTGGCGTTCTCGACGACGGCCAGATTTCGATCGGCGACGACGACCGTGACTCCCACGCCGGCGACTGGGGCACGCCAGAGGACGATCGAATCAGACCTGACGCGGTCTGCTGGCCCGAGTCCACGGCCGACGTGGCGGCGGTGCTCGCGGCCGCGAACGATCGGGACGTTCCAGTTACTCCCTACGCGGCAGGGACGGGGATCGAAGGCAACGCGGTCCCCGCCGCAGGCGGGATCAGCATGGACCTCACGCGGATGGACCGCGTGCTCGACGTTCGCCCCGCGGATTTCCAGATCGACGTCGAACCGGGTGTGATCGGTGGGGCGCTGAACGATGCGCTCGAAGAACACGGCCTGTTCCTGCCGCCACTCCCGCAGTCCGCCGACATCTCGACGGTCGGCGGGATGATCGCCACCGACGCCAGCGGTGCGAAGACGGTGAAGTACGGCGAGGTCCACGACTGGGTGCTCGCCCTCGAAGCGGTCCTCGCCGACGGCACCGTGATCGAGGCGGGCAGCAAGGCGAAGAAAACGTCGAGCGGGTACAACCTCGACGACCTCCTCGTGGGGAGCGAGGGCACGCTCGCGGTCGTCACGCGTGCGACGTTCGAACTCGAACGCAAACCCGAACAGATTCGAGGCGGTCGCGCGGTCTTCGCGACGCTCGACGACGCCGCGACCGCGATCGCAGCGACGATGCAGGCGGGCGTCGACGTCGCCACGATCGAACTCCTCGATCCGGTGAGCACGAAGATCGCGAACGCCTACTCCGGCACCGACCTGCCCGACGCGCCGACCGCCTTCGTCGAGTTCCACGCCAATCACGGGATCGATACCGAGATCGATGCCTGTCGCGAGATCTTCGAGGAGCACGGCGTCGAGCGATTCGCGATGGCGGCCGGGGCGGAGATGGACGAGCTGTGGGCTGCGCGCCGCGACCTCGCGAACGCACTCCTGGCCTACGACCCACCGCGTCGACCCGCGAAGCCGGGCGACGTCACCGTCCCGATCAGCCGGTACCCCGACCTCGTTCGCTATGCCAAGGAACTCGGCGCGGAACACGACCTCGACGTGCCGTGTTTCGGCCACGCCGGCGACGGCAACGTCCACTACAACGTGCTCGTGGACCCGAACGATGCCGAAGAACTCGAAGCGGGCCGAGAGATCTCGGACGCCGTGGTCGAGCGCGCGATCGAGATGGGCGGGACGTCGACCGGCGAGCACGGCGTCGGCCGGGGCAAGCGAGGGTATATGATCGCCGAACACGGCGAGGGGGCGGTCGAAGCAATGGGAGCGATCAAGCGGGCGCTCGATCCGAACGGCACGCTGAACCCCGGCAAAATCTTCCCCGCAGCCGACGACGGCGACGAGCGACACCAGACCGATTCATCCGACTGACGCTCGGTTCGGCGAGCTACGTCGTCGTTCCCGTGGTCGCCGATCCCGTCGTCGGAGCCGCCGACGTGTTCGAGGCGGAGGTCGCGGAACCGACACCGGCTGTGATCGGCACCGCGGTGATCATGGAAACACCGGCGGCCGTAGCTGTCGTAGTGGTCGGTGCGTCCGTCCCGTTCGAGGGTGTCGTGGTGACGTTCTGGGTGGTCGTGGTGGCGTTCCGGACAGCTGCCGCGTACCACGACGGACGATCGACGGTCGTCGATCCCACGTCGGTGTAGCGCACCCGACGACTGACCCGAACCGGATCGCCGTCGATCGACGCGGTGTAGTTCAGGCGGTACTCGTGGACGAGCCCGCGGCGATCGACCAGAGCGACGAGTGCGACGTTACCGGGCGCTTCCTGTTCGGTGTCGAGGGCGTACGCGCTCGTCAGGTTGGACCCGTAGACGCGGTAGAGCTGCGTCTCGTTTCGGACCGCCTGTCCGACGACGCGTGTCTCCATCGCGCCGAGCAGCGCTGCGATCCGTTCGCTGTTGGTCGGATCGCCGGCCACCACTCGCCGGACCGAGAGCGGTCCATCGTCGCCGTCGGCGATCCCGTACGTCGTCTCGTCGGTGGTCGTCCGTACGGAGAGGGTTCGATTGCTGTTCGACCAGAACCGCTCCTCGATCACGGGAAACGAGGCGCTCGTTTGCGATCCGGTCCGGACGACGGTGTAGCGATCCTCGTCCGGCGTGATCCGCGCTGCGACCGTTCCGTTGCTGTATATCATCCCGCTCGGATACACTACGCTGCTGTTTTCGTGGAGGGTATAGGACGATCCGTCGAGGACCGAGGCATGGGCGTTCCCGAGTGCGAACGGATCGACGACGCCATCGCCGGTGAGCCCCGGCGCAAGCTCCGGACGGGGCGTCGGCGTCGGCTCGTCCGTCGGAACGGCCGCGGGCGTGACCGTCCGCGTGGGCGTCCCGTCACCGCCGAGCGCGAGACCGTTGCAGCCGGCGAGGACGACCGCCAGCACGAGCACCGCCGCGACGCGAACCGAACGATCCATCTGTTGATGGTTAGCACATCGCGTGTATAAATCATCCGTCGACGATCAGTCGTGAACCAAAACGTCGAGCACGTCCGGGCCGTCGCGATCGAGGGCGGCTTCGACCGCGGGCGTGATTTCGTCCGGCAACTCGATCAGTTCGCCGCGTGCGCCGTGGCTTTCGGCGTTCGTCGGGATGTCGACGGGCGGCTCGAACTCCATCCCGACCCAGTCGTAGTCGGCTTCTTCACCGCCGAGCAGGTCGAGCGTGTTGTCCTTCAGAATGCGGTAGTTGCGGTTGTCGGGGATGACAACTGTGAGATCGAGGTCGTGGCGCGCGGCGGTGTAGAGGCTGTGGGGGTAGTAGAGATACGAGCCGTCGCCGACGAACCCGAGGACGTCGCGCGGGTCGTCGCGCTGGCTCTCGGCGAACGCCGCGCCGACCGACGCCGGGAGGCCGTAGCCGAGGCCGCCACCCTTGTTCGAGATGTACTGCTCGGGCTGGAGCGGCCACCGCGTGAGCATCGCGTATTTCGCGGTCACGCCCTCATCCACGACGAACGCCTCCGGCGCGGCCTCCTGGAGTGCGTCGACGAGTTCGTCCTTCGAGGCCCGCGGATCGTCATCGTCCGCTTCCTCGCCCGCCCCCATCGACGCCATCTGGGCCTCGACCATCTCCTTCACCGACGCGACCGCTTCGAGGCGGTCCTCGCGTGTCTCCTCGTCGAGCCGGTCGCGCACCCTGGCGGCGAGCTCGCCCAGCACGACGCCCGGATCGCCGATCACCGCAGCGTCGGCGGGCTGGTTCTTGCCGATCTCGCGGACGGCGTCGCTGAGGTGGATGCACGTCGTGTCGTCGCTCACCAGCGCGTGCTCGTGGCGGGTCAGCGTGGTGTTGGTCGAACAGCCCGCGAACACCACCGTGTCGGCGTCGAGCAGCGTCCGCGCGAGGTCCTCGTCCGGCGGGATCGGCGAGACCCACTGGTCGTGATCCATCGGGAAGTCGACTTCACAGGACAGAATCTCGCCGTGGACCCGCGTGCCGGCGGCCTCCGCGAGATCGACCGCGGCCGCGACCGCGTCCGCCCCGGCGCGGGCGACGTGATCGCCGACCACCAACACCGGCGCGTCGGCCCCGACGAGCAGGTCGGCCGCACGCTCGATCGCTGCGGCGTCGCCGCCGCCAGCCGTGGGGATCGGGCCGAGGCGCTCGGGGCGGGCGTCGGTTTCGGCCATCATGGTGTCGAGCGGCAGCCCCAGAAAGACCGGGCCCGTCGGCGGGGTGAGCGCGGTCCGGACCGCCCGGCGGACCATCGTCGGGACCGCACTCACGTCGAGCACCTCGTGGCTCTGCTTGCAGAACTGGCGCGTCAACCTGAGGAGATCGCCCGAGAGGATCGGCTCCTCGTGGCGGAAATCCGTACTATGATTTCCGGCGGTCACGAGCAGCGGCGCGCCGGCGATCTTCGCTGCGTAGAGGTTCCCGAGGCCGTGAGCGAGGCCGGGCGTGGTGTGGAGGTTCGCCACGCCCAGCGGGAGAACGCTATCGTCGTGGTGGGCGTGATACCGGCGGGTCTGGGCGTAGCCGCCCGCCATCCCGACCGCGATGTCCTCGTGGAGCCCGAGGACGTACTCGATCTCGCTCTCGGCGATCGCGTGGACCACGGGGAGTTCCGTCGTCCCAGGGTTTCCGAAGACGTGGGTCACGCCGTACTCGGCGAGCGCATCCACGAACAGGTCCGCGCCGGTATAATCCGTCATGATCGTTCGATCGTGCGCCGCGGTGAAATAGTTCACTCCGCTGCTGGTGTCTCGACAGCTGTGGTACCGGATTCCCGCGGAGCGATGGGTTTTCGTCCGCGCGCGACCAAATTCAATCATGGCAACCGAAACGGAGCGAGCCACGCTCGCCGGCGGCTGTTTCTGGTGTATCGAGGCCCCGATGGAGGAACTCGACGGCGTACACGACGTGACCTCGGGCTACGCGGGCGGTCACACCGAGAATCCGACGTATCGAGCGGTTTGCTCGGGTGACACCGGCCACGCAGAGGTCGTCCAGATCGAATACGATCCCGATCGCATCGCGTACGAGGACCTGCTCGACGTGCTCTTCACCGTCCACGACCCGACACAGCTGAATCGACAGGGTCCGGACGTCGGAACCCAGTACCGCTCGGCGATCTTCACCCACGACGAGTCCCAGCACGAAACGGCCGCAGCGTACATCGACGCGCTCGACGCCGAGGGTGGCTACGACGATCCAGTCGTGACCGAGATCGAGCCCCTTGAGACGTTCTACGAGGCGAGTGAGGAGCACCAGAACTACTACGAGAAAAATCCCGAGGACGCCTACTGTTCGTTCCACGCCCAGCCGAAGATCGAGAAGGTCCGCGAGAAGTTCGCTGAGAAGACTGCCTGACGGTCGCGGCGACCGTCGTCGGCGCGTCAGTCGTCGTTTTCGGTTCCTGCACCGTCGGTGGTGTAGCCATCACCACCGCTTCCCGGTTCACCCCCGGTCGTGGACTCCGTCCGGGTGGTGAAAGAGAAAAACGGCTCCTCGTCGGGCGTGGCGAGCTCTTCGCGGTAGTAGTCCCGAGCGGTGATGTAGCTCCCGTACACCAAGACGAGGAAGTACAGCGTGAACGGCAGCGCCATCACCGGCGAGAACGACTGCATCGCGCTGAACGCCGGAAGCTGGAGCGTCATGACACCGAGGAAGGCGAGCAACACGCCCCACCACGCCCGGTTGCGCGCGTTCGGGTTCTCGTCGCCGAGCGTGATCGCCGACAGCATGAACACCGCCGAATCGAGCGTCGTGAGGATATACCCAACCATCACGAGCACGAGCAGGACGCCGAGCACGTTGCCGTACGGCGTGATGCTGATGGCCTTGGCGACGGCTGCCGGGATGTCGTTCGCGGCGAGGGCGTCGCTGACGGGACCGAAGTACTCCGGCGAGAGCACCCAGCCGCCGATGATGCCGTGTTGGGCCCAGACCAGCCCCGAGGGGACGAGCACCAGCGCGACGAACGTCTCGCGGATGGTGCGGCCCTTCGAGACGCGAGCGACGAAACTCCCGACGAACAGACCCCATGCGACCCACCACGCCCACCAGAAGCTGGTCCACTGCTGTGGCCAGCTTCCGCCGCTGGTCGGTGCAGCGTAGAACATCAGGCGTGGGAGGTTGTTGAGCCAGATCCCGGTCGCGTCGAGCGTGAGGTTCAGGGTGAACAGCGTCGGGCCGACGACCAGCAACAGTGCGGCCGCGAGCGCCATGAACACCATCGTCAGCCGGGCCGCGTTCTGGATCCCGCTGCGAAGCCCGAGCCAGACGTCGCCGAGGAAGACCAGGCCGATGAGAGCGAACAGCCCGTAGGTGAGTGTCGTCGCCTGCAATCCGTAGACGGTATCGAGGATCGTCGCGAGCTGTTGGGCGGTGAAGCCGAGCGACGTCGCGATGCCGCCGACCATCGCCACCAGCGCCGAGAGATCGACGAGCCAGTAGAGCCAGCCGTGCTCTTCCCGATCGAACACCACGTCGAGCATCGAGCTGAGCTTGTACTCCGAGACCGACTGGGTGTAGATCATCAGAGCGAACGAAAGCGTCACGGGAATGTACCACATCGCCATCCCCGGGAACGACTCGTGGAGGAACATGAACGCGAGCGCGAGCGGTTTGAGCGCGGCTCCACCCACGGGGAACGGCTGCGGTGGCGGGTTGTTCACGATCTGTACTGGCTCGCCGACGCCCCAGATGACGATGGAGCTCCCGAAGCCCACGGTAAAGACCATCGCGATCCACGAGTAGAGGCCGAACTCGGGCTCGGCGTCCTCCCCGCCGATGCGGATCTTTCCGTACCGCGAGAGCGTCATGAACAGGCCGAACACGATCATGACGCCGCCGAGCAGCATGAACCACCACCCGAAGTTGTGCAACACCCAGTCGTACGCGCCGTTCAGCGTGCTGGTCAACAGCGTCGGGTTCACGAGTCCGACCGTCACCAGCGCCACCAACACCCCGATCGTCACGAAGAACAGCCCGGTCTCGCCCCAGTCGGCCTCGTCGAGGCCGAACACGTGCCACAGATCCATCGTTAGGGATGGAACTGTGTCGGGGGTGTAGCGACGAACGGTCGGTCACGCCGGCCGGGATCGTCCCGCCTTCGAGGTAGTAAATTATTCCGACAGTTCCGATGCCACAACCGGTTCCGTTCGGTCGACGATGTCGGTCGATGATCGCTCACGAACAGTGCTCGGCATGAGCGCGTTTGGACGGGTAAATCCCACGATCTCGGGAAGACGAATCAGGACGGAGACAGCTCGATTGGGGCGTTTGTGGTCGATTCACATCGACAGCCATGCGCAGATACGGCCCGTTTCGGCGATCCTGATCCGTGCGGAACACGGCGTTCGTTCCGGCATGAAACCATGCCGTCAGTTCGAATCGATACGACCGTGGGAGAGTGTCAGGGAGCGAGTGCTTCGATGGTCGCGTCGATTTCCTCCATCGTCGCATCTCGCGGAAAGGATACGGACACCGCGTCGACGCCATCGATGGCGGCGAACTTCTCGAAGTGCTCGCGGGCTTCGTCGGGTGTCCCGGCGACCGCGAGCGCGTCGAGCAGGTCATCGTCGATGGCCGCGATCGCCGCCTCGCGGTCGCCGTCCTGCCAGTTGTCGTAGATTTCGTTGGCCGTTTCCTCGTGGCCGACGCGGGCGAGGCTGTCGCGGTAGAACGTTCCCATCCCGCCGACGTAGAACGCGACGTGCTGACGGACCGACTCGCGGGCACGCTCGCGGTCGTCGAGCGCCGCGCAGGTCAGCGAGAGCGTCACCCGCACCTCGTCGGCGTCCCGGTCGGCGAGGTCGGCCCCGCGTTCGAGATCCGCGAGGCGCTCCCGAACCCCCTCTCTGGTGACCATCAGCGCGTGCCAGCCGTCGGCGAACCGGCCGGCGAGCTCCACGGCCTTGGGTCCCATCCCGGCCGCATCGACCGCGGGCGGCGGGGAGGGTGGCTCACACCGCAGACGGAACCCCGAGAGGTCGAAGTACTCGCCGTCGTACTCGACCGGTTCGCCGGCGAGCACCCCCTTCACGATCTCGACGGTCTCGCGCGTGCGCCGGAGCGGGTTGCCGTAGTCGACGCCGTGCCAGTTCTCGATTACTGCGGGACCTGACGGGCCGAGTCCGAGCCGGAATCGGCCCTCCGAGACCTCCTGGAGTGTGGCGGCGGTCTGACCGAGCAGCGCGGGCGAGCGCGAGTAGATCGGTGCGATCGAGGTCCCGATCCCGATCTCGTCGGTTCGGTGGGCGATGCTCGTTAGTACGGTCACGGCGTCGCGACCCCACGTCTCGGGGAGCCACGCCCGGTCGTAGCCCCGCTGTTCGGCTCGAACGGCCTGCTCACAGAGCGCATCGACGCTCGGCTGGGCCGCCACCGGCAGGAACACCTCGCGGTCGGCGTCGGGATCAGCGGAGTCAGTGGAATCGGTCATGCCTCGGGCGTGGACTCCATGATGTCCGGCACGCCGCGTGCGGTGAGCGTCTCGCCCACGATGTACGAGGAGGCGGGGCTGGCGAGGAACTGCGTGATATCGGCGATCTCCTCGCTCGTGCCGATCCGGCGATCGACGTCGTCCCTGTCGATCTCCTCGGCTGTGACGCCCATCTGGCTCGCGACGCCGGGCGTGGCGACGAAGCCCGGCGCGATGCAGTTCACTCGGACTCCATGATCGGCCCACTCGAACGCGAGCGTCGACGTGAGGTTGATGATCCCCGCCTTCGCGGCGGCGTAGTGGCTCATGTAGGGTGCGCCGAGCTGGCCCGCAACGCTCGCGAAGTTGACGATCGTGCCGCCGTCGCCCTCGCGCATCACTTCGCCCGCGGCCTGTGCGCAGTGGTACGTGCCATGGAGGTTGATGTCCACGATGGTCTTCCAGCCGTTCTCGGAGATCTCCTCGAAGTTCGCCATGAAGCTCGCGCCCGCGTTGCTCACCAGCGTGTCGAGCCCGTCGAACTCGGAAACGGTGGCGTCGACCAGCGCCTCGACCGACTCGCGGTCGCGCACGTCGCACTCGACCGCGACCGCGCGGCCGCCGTCACTCTCGTTGATCCCCTCGGCGACCGGATCGACGTTGTCCTGCTCGCGCGAGCAGATCACGACGTCCGCGCCGTCGGCGGCGAACCGCTCCGCGATCGTCCGCCCGATCCCGCTCGATGCACCCGTGACGATCGCGGTGTCGCCGTCGACGCTGAACTGGTCGGTCGTCACCGCGTCCACCTCCGCGTGGTTGTTGTCATCGCGTCGGATGCGACGGGTGGAGCGATAATAAATCCCGGTAGCCAGGTGACATCGTGCCCGAACGTCCGCCCGTATCGCTGGGAGGAGCCCGGACGTCGACAGTAGAGAAACATTCGGAAAATTCCGGTTGTTGTCGAGTTGTATTGATAACCATAGTTTGATAAGATACCCACGAAACGCGTGAACAGATGTCAGATCATTCGCGACGCGACGTGATCGGGCTTCTGACGGCACTGGGACTCGGCGGCATCGCAAGCGAGCCGATCGCTGCGCGCGGTCGTGGCCCGGGAGGCGGGCACGACCACGATCACGAGGACGGTCCGACACTCAACCGCCTCGCGACCACGGTCCGTGGCGCGGAAGTCACCGGCATGTTCCTCACGCGGAACGGACGGTTTTTCTTCAACGTCCAGCATCCCGACGCCACGAACGACGACCCCTACGACGAGGGTACCGTCGGCGCGTTGACCGGGGCAAACCTCCACGACCTACCGTCGGATTTCGCCAGCGTGCAGGTTCCCGACGACGAGGCCAGCGGGACGGTCCACACCGCCGTCGGTCGCCACCAGCCGCTCGCCAACGGCGGCGACCCGACCGACGATGGGGAGCAGTTTGGCGTTCCGTACTCGGCAGCGGGCGATCCGATGACCGACGGGAACACGCCCGATTACAACGGGTTCGTTCCGGGTGACCACCCGAACGAGGCGTATCTGTTCACCAACTGGGAGACCGCCCCGGGGATGGTGAGCCGACTCCATCTCCGAATGCCCGGTCGGCGCGGAAAGAGTACGAACCACGAGTGGGAGGTCCTCGGCAAGCGGAACATCGACTTCCGGGACGTCGAGGGAACCTGGAACAACTGCTTCGGCACGGTGAGCCCGTGGGGCACACCCCTGACCTCAGAGGAGTACGAACCCGACGCGGAGGCGTGGTTCGAGCCCGACCAGCAGACCTACGGGAACCGCGAGGAGACGATGGAGGAGTATCTCGGCGACTTCGGCAACGCCTATCGGTACGGTTACATCGTCGAACTGGAGGAACCGACCGCCGAGCCCGAACCCCGGAAACACTTCACGATGGGGCGGTTCGCCCACGAGAACGCGGTCGTCATGCCGGATCGCCGGACGGCCTACATGAGCGACGACGGTACCGGGACGGTGTTCTTCAAGTTCGTCGCGGACGAGCCGGGCGACCTCTCCGCGGGAACGCTCTACGCCGCGAGAGCGAGTCAGGAATCCGGTGACGACCCCGCAGCGGTCGGGTTCGCGCTCGAATGGATCGAACTCGCCCACGGCGATGACGACGAAATCGAGGAGTGGATCGCCGAATACGACGGCCAAGACCCCGAGAACGACCCGGACTACATCACCGATCGCGAGATCGAGGCGTGGGCGAACGGGAACGCCGACGACGACCGCGTGGCCTTCCTCGAATCCCGGAAGGCGGCCGCCGCGGTCGGTGCGACCGACGAGTTCCGGAAGATGGAGGGCGTCAACATCAAACGAGACGCCCGACCCGGCGACCACCTCTACATGGCGATGTCGGAGATCAACGAGACGATGAGCGACGAGGAGGACGACGTGCAGCTCGCCGGCAACGACTACGGCGCGGTCTATCGGATGCAGTTGGACGAAAACTACGACGTCGGGCGGATGGAGCCGGTCGTCACCGGTGGGCCCGACGCGAACATCTGTGGTGGCTGTCCCTACGACGCGAGCCCCAACTCGGCAAGCAGCGTGTGTGCGGACTGTTCGTTCAACCCGAACCAGGAGGAGGCTTCGGGAGTGCTCGGAACCCACATGCTCGGCTCGAACTCGGCGGTCGATCCCGAGAACACCATCGCCAACCCGGACAACATCGTCGTCATGCCCGACGGCCGGGTCATCATCGGCGAGGACAGCACCGAAGCGAGCCACGATCCGCCGAACATGATCTGGGTCTACGATCCAGGCGATGCAGCCGACGACCGCGGTCGGGGCAGCGGGAGCGGTCGAGGGCGGGGCGGCGAGAGAGGACGAGGGAGGGGTAAGGGTCGCGGACGAGGTCGCTGAGACACCACCAGCAACGTCACTGGGAAAAGAACGAGCGCGAGAAGCGCCAGCGGTGGACACATGACGAACAACGCGAACGTCTCCAATGGAACAATGGTTTTATTTTTTTACATGTTTGGGAGTGTGCTCACGGTGTATAACTGTTGTTGGGATGAAACCGGGAGTTCGATACGCATGGGATCTGTCGTTGGAGGGAGATGACTGACAGCCACGAAACACGCTACGAGGCGGTGTTCTGGGACATCGGCGGCGTGCTCCTCGATCTCGGCTCGGTTCGGGCGGGCCACCGCGCGTTCGTCGGGGCGCTCGCCGACGAGTACGATCTCGACGAGGCGACGGCGCTAGAAACGTGGCGCGACGAGCTCGGCACCCACTTCCGCGAACGTGACGGCAACGTGTTCCGGAGCGCCCGGACGGGCTACGAGCGCGCGATCGAAGGAGTGGTCGGCCACGAGGTAGCGGAGGACGACTGGCTACCGGCGTTCGAGCGCGCGACCCGCGAGCAGCTCGAACCCGTGAGTGAGACAGTCGACACGATCCACGCCCTTGACGGACGAGTCCACCAGGGCATCGTCAGCGACATCGACACGTGGGAGGCCGAGCGGCTGCTGGCACAGTTCGGCGTCGCGGCCCACCTCGACGCCGTGACGACCTCCGAAGAAGTCGGTCGCACCAAGCCCGACGGAGCGATGTTCGCGACCGCTCTCGAAAAAGCGGGTATCGAGCCCACACAGACGCTGATGATCGGCGACCGTTACGAGAACGACATGGTTGGGGCGTCGCGAGCCGGGATTCATACTGCGGCGTTCGGCGGGAGCGCGGCCGACGCCGACCCCGACGATCCCGTCGTGGACCACCGGATCAGGGATCCCCGAGACGTGCTCGCTCTCGTCGGCGTCGAAAAGTCGGAGTGATGGCCAGGCGGGTAAACCTACTTCCGTCGGGCGAGTGCATGTGAGACGATGACGGACGAACCGTCGGAGTCGTCGGAGCCGTACGGGGAGAACCGACAGCGCGACGTCTACGCCTCCGGGATGCTCGCCGACGATCCGCCCGGCTATCCGGTTCGGTACGCCGACCTCGAACGCAAAGGAAAGGAGGCGCTGAGCGAGGAGGCCGCGGCCTACGTCGCCGGCGGGGCCGGCACCGAGAGCACGGTCGCCGAGAACCGCCGCGCGTTCGACGACTGGCGAATCGTCCCGCGAATGCTCCGTGACGTCGCCGAGCGCGACCTCCAGGTCGACCTCTTCGGCGACGAGATCGAAGTCCCCTTCCTGCTGGCTCCGCTCGGCGTGCTCTCGATCGTCCACGACGAGGGCGAGCTCGCGGTCGCGCGGGCGGCCGCCGACCGCGACGTGCCGATGGTGCTCAGTTCGGCGTCGTCCTATACGATGGAGGAAGTCGCCGACGAGCTCGGTGAGACGCCGAAATGGTTTCAGCTCTACTGGTCGGCCGACCCCGACATCGCCCACAGCTTCATCGACCGGGCCGAGTCGGCGGAGTATGATGGTATCGTGGTCACGCTCGACACGCCCCTCCTCGGCTGGCGCGAGCGCGACATCGAACAGGGTTATCTCCCCTTCCTCGACGGCAAGGGCGTGGCAAACTACTTCTCGGACCCGGCCTTCCGCGATCGCCTCGACGTTCCACCGGAGGAGAACGAAGGCTCGGCGGTGATGGAGTTCATCGATATCTTCGGCGATCCGTCACTGACCTGGGACGACCTCGCCGCACTCCGCGAGGAGACCGACCTGCCACTCGTCGTCAAGGGCGTGCTCCACCCCGAGGACGCCGAGCGCGCGGTCGAGTGTGGCGCGGACGGCGTGATCGTTTCGAACCACGGCGGCCGCCAGGTTGACGGCGCGATCGGCGCGCTCTCAGCGCTGCCGAGCGTGGTCGAGGCCGTCGACGTTCCCGTACTGTTCGACAGCGGGATCCGGGGCGGGGCGGACGTCGTGAAGGCGATCGCGCTCGGGGCAGATAGCGTTCTGCTCGGACGACCCTACGCCTATGGTCTCGTGATCGACGGCGAGGCTGGCGTCGGGAGCGTCCTCGACGACTTCCTCGCGGATCTCGACCTGACGCTCGCGCTCTCGGGACATACGAGCTTCGACGAGCTCGATCGGTCGATGCTGGTCGACCGTCGCGGACCTGGTTCGGACGGAGCCTGATCAGTCGCCGAACCCCGCAGCCCCCGTCTCGCGGAGACGTTCGAGGTCGGCATCGTCGTAGCCCACCTTGTGGAGCACCGCAGCGGTGTGCTCGCCGTGGTCCGGCACGCGTTCGGCGGCGTCGGCGTGGTCGGACGACTGTGCCGGAAACCCGATCCGTGGCGGTGCGTTCGTGGGCCGCTCGATCACGCCGCGGACGGCGGTCTGTGGGTGATCGATCGCTTCCGAGAGGGTGCGGACGGTCTCGACGGTCGCATCGATACCTTCGAACCGTTCGTCCCACTCCGCGCGGGTCTCGGTGGCGAACAGTTCGGCGAGCTCTTCGCGCAGTGCCGTCCGGGTTGCCGGATCGGTGCTTCCGTGACTGTCGACGAGGTCCTCGCGGTCGACCGCCTCGCAGAAGGCCCGCCAGAACGCGGGTTCGAGCGCCGCGAGAGTCACGTAGCCGCCGTCGGCGGTTTCGTAGACGTCGTACCACGGCAGCGCGCCGGTCAGTGCGGTCTCGCCGGGTCGCGGGCGTGCGGATTCGTCCACGAACGCGTCGGGCGCGATCGCCTGTGAGAACGAGAGCAACACGTCGGTCATGGCGACGTCGATGTACTCGCCACCGGTGTTGCCGAGTTCACGCGAGCAGAGCGCGCCGACGATCGAAAACGCTGCGAAGAGGCCGCCAGCCATGTCGGCCACGGGGACGCCGGGGATCGACGGTCGCGAGTCGGGACCGTGTCTCGTCATGTCGAGCAGCCCCGAGAACGCGGCGTAGTTCAGGTCGTGACCGGCGCGCGCTCGCCGGGGCCCGGTCGCGCCGTAGCCCGACAGCGAACAGTAGACGATATCCAGACTGCGCTCGCGGACGGAATCGTCGCCGATCCCGAGACGGTCGGTCACGCCGGGCCGGAATCCCTCGATCAGTACGTCGGCGTCGGCGGCGAGTGCGAAGAACGCTGCGCGGCCCGCATCGGACTTGAGATCGAGCGCGACGCTTCGCTTGCCACGGTTCACGGCGTCGAACAGGGTTCCGTCGGCATCAGTGAGCGCCATCCCACGAACCGGATCACCGCCGTCCGTGTCCTCGATTTTCAGCACGTCCGCGCCGGCGTCGGCGAGGAGCTGGGTGGCGTACGGGCCGGGGAGGTAGCGCGTGAGATCGAGCACGCGAACGCCGTCGAGTCGCATGTCGGTGCGTCTCCCGGCGTGAGGATAACGCTTCGCCGTGATTCGAGGTGGTCGAGCGATCGTCGGCGTCGACCACGAGCGGGTTGGTCACTTCCGGTTCCGTTCCGTAAGTCGATGGAGAGCGGGTGGATAGTCGTTCCCGCTGTCTTCACCCAGCTTCGTAGCTGGTGAGCTCCATTTCGAAGGTGAGGGTGCCGCTCTCGTCGTAGTAGGCGGTGTAGGGAGCCAGCCCCCTGTCGGGCGAAACGCACGCTTCGTGAACGGTGGTGCCGTTCACACTGGCCTGCGGGACGAAACAGTCGACGCCAGCGTAGGAGTCCTCGCCCGTGACCTCGAAGCCCACCGTTCCCTGCTGGGACGAGTACGACCAGCTCTGACCGACCTGGAGCGGACGACCGCCGTAGAACCCAGTCATCGTCGCGAGCGGCGCAAGGAAAGCACCGACCTGGCTGCTCAGCATCTGCTGTTGGATCGCTTGGCGAGTGCCGGTGAACGTTTGCTGGTTCGACATCTCACCCATCGAGAACGACACCTGCACCTCGTACTGGTCCTCGGCTGCCTGCACGACATCGATGACGTACTCACCGCTCTGCTTCTGACCGTCTGCACCGCCCGTCGTCACCTCGTAGGTGTACGTCCCCGGCTGTTCGAACGCGAGGAAACGAAAGGCCTCGCTCCCGGCCGCGCTACCGACGGTGGTGGCCGGGCTTTCCCCGGCGGTTGGCATCGCAGTCGTCGCCATCGTGGTGTCGTCGCTCATCGTCGTTCCAGCAGGTTTGAACAGCGATCAGTTACTTCTTGGAATGGTTGCCGAGGGGCTGTTATCATCGATCGCTCTCACGGAGATGAACGGGATCTCGTTCCCATCGGTGCTCCGTCGCGGCAGCGGACAGAACGCCCTCGCTGAACGGGTCCGTTTCGGAGATTTTGGTAGCAATTTAAGTGTTGTGGCTGCATATGCCACGATAACCGATGTCCGATGAGTTGGTCGAGCTCGCCAGACGGGCGTCGGCGCTTGCGGTACTGCGCGACGGGGCGCTGGACCGACGGGAGCTCCAAGAGCGTCTGGGGGTGTCCCGGCCGACGGCTCACCGATTCACACGCTCGTTCGAGGACCAGGGACTCGTCGAGCGATCGTCAGGGGAGCTCTCGCTGACGCCGATGGGGGAAGTCGTTGCCGAGGCCGTCGCCGAGTTTCGGCGGACGGTCGAGACCGCACGGCGGGTCGAACCGGTGTTCGAGGTCGTTTCGGACGGTGATCCGGCGTTCGTCCGCGAGGCGTTCGGCGATGCGACCGTGACGACCGCCGAACCGGGTGATCCGTACAGAGGAGTGCGCCGGTTCATGTCGCTGGTCGAAGACTCCGAGCGCCTTCGCGGGGTCGATCCGACCGCGATCCACCCGCTCCATCTCGACGGGCTTCACGCACGCATCGTCGCAGGGATGGAGACCGACGCGATCTTCCTCCCCGACGTCGTCGAATCGCTTCTCGAATCGAATCCGGATCGCGCCCACGAGGCCTTCGAGAGCGGCAATCTCACGCTGCGAGTCCACGACGACATCCCGTTCGGGCTCACACTGTGTGACGACCGGATCGGGATCGGGCTCTACGACGACGAAACCGGACTCCTGAAGACGTACATTGACACCGCCTCCCCCACTGCCCGCGAGTGGGCCGAGGACGTGTACGCGGACTACCGCGACGAGTCGACGCTTCTCTCCGAGCATTCCGAACTCTCGGAACTGCTGCCTGTCGAGCCAGAGACGAACGACTGAACTCGACGGTAGTCTCCGATTTTCCCGAACGTTATCGTGTCGTCTCTGTGACCGCGGCCTCGATCTCCTCGCGGGGAACCGGTGAGATCCAGTCGTCGGCGAGCCAGCGATCGACGACACGTCGATCGGCGTCGAGAACGAAGACGGCGCGGCGTGCGGTCCGGGTCGATCCCATCCCGTTGCGTTCGGTCAGCAGGTCGTACCCATCGGCGGCGGTGCCCTCGACGTCGCTGAACAGGCGGAACGGGCTGTCGAGATCACGGAGGAAGGCGTTCTGGGCGTACGGTCCGTCGCGACTCACGCCGACCACCGGGACGTCGAAGGCGTCCCAGCCGGCACGGTCGTAGCGCTTCCACCAGTTCTCTGCGATGGCGCTGAACGAAAAGCCGTAGAAGACGACTACACAGCCGCCGTCGAGCACGTCGGCGAGCCGTCGCGGTCGGAAGGTCTCGCCGTCGCACAGCAGCGCTTCGAAATCCGGCGCGCGCTCGCCCTCGCTCGGTGGCATACCCCGCCATCGGCCGCCGTGGGCGAAAAGCCTCCGGTCGTCGAGGTGAGTGTGCCGCGCGGAACACGCTTTTGCCCGTGGCACTCCGTGGTGGAGTATGAGCCTCACGCTCTACCGGCTCGAAGGCTGTCCGTACTGCGAACTCGTGGTCGATCGACTGGACGAACTCGACGTCGAGTTCGAGAGCGTCTGGACCGAGGGTCTCCACTCGAAGCGCGACGAGGTCAAGCGGGTGTCGGGCCAGCGCGCGGTTCCGGTGCTCGTCGACGACGACCGCGGGATCACGATGGCCGAATCGGAACGGATCGTCGAATACCTCGACACCTCCTACGCGGCCTGACGAACGAACCACTTCGTCGGCAGGGGTGAGTGGGGGAGTCGCATTCATATGTTCGCCCGGCGAACGGAGGAGTATGGCCGAGGAGACTCTCTTCGAGACCGAGCGAACCCGCGACCGTACCGAGATCGCCGCGATCTTCCGGTCGTTGGCCGATCAGTTCGACGACGGGACGGTGACGCTCGCCGACAACGGCCGATCGGTGACCGTACGACCGCCCGACCGGTCGACGATCGAGATCGAACTCGAGCGCGAGCGAACCGACGAGGGATCGGACGTGGAGTTCGAGGTCGAGATCGAGTGGTCAGAACCTGCAAGCGAGGAAAGCGTCGTGCAGCACGAGAACGACGGCACTGACGAGACGACCGACGCGCCGTCGGTGACCGGCGAGGAGACCGCGAGTGAGAGCCTCGCGCGGTTCGAGGTGTTTCGCGATCGAGCCGACGAGTGGCGGTGGCGGCTCGTCCACCGCAACGGCAACGTGATCGCCGACGGTGGCGAGGGGTACGCCTCGAAGCAGAACGCACTGAAGGGGCTGCGGAGCGTCCGCCGGAACGCACCCGGGGCCGAAATCGACGTCGAGTAGCGCAGTGGTGGCGAGTAGCGGTGTCGTGCGGCCGGCGAGGCGGTCAGTCGATCTCGTGGGGGTCGAGGCCGGGGTCCTCGACCGACGGTGCGCCGATGGCGAGGACGATCCCCTGATCGTCGCCGAGATACCGGTGGCCGTGGCCGACCTCGGGACCGGCGGCGTAGAAGGTTCCCGGGCCGACCTCGTGGTACTCCTCCTCGCCCGACCGGCCGAGTTTGAGCGAGAACTCACCCTGGATGATGTAGTAGAGCTCTTCCTGCTCGGAGTGGGCGTGATAGGTGATCTCCTCGCCGGGATCGAAGTACCAGAGCTTGCAGTTCGTTTCGTCGGTGCCGAGGGCGTCGTCGATCGAGCGGATGTCGAGGTCGGGCGGGAGCTCGTCGATCTCTGAGAGGTCGGTCACCGGAACGTCGTCGGTGTGGACCACGTCGGAGTCCATACGCACGCGACGACGGGATAGCGCAAAAGTCTGTGGCCCGGCCACCGCTTTCTGGCCACCGCTTCCGCCATCCCACCGAAAGCGGCTTTCCCGAGCGACGGGGAAGCCCCTCATGCACGTCGTAGTCAACGCGGCGATGAGCGCCGACGGCAAGCTCTCCTCACGCCGACGCGAGCAGATCCGGATCAGCGGCCACGAGGACTTCGCGCGGGTCGACGCGCTCCGGGCGGACTGCGATGCGGTCATGGTCGGCGTCGGGACCGTCCTCGCCGACGATCCCCACCTCACCGTCGAGGATCCCGACCTCCGTGCCGAGCGACGCGAGCGCGGCGATTCCGACCATCCAGCCCGCGTGGTCGCCGATACGCGCGCACGAACACCACCCGATGCCCGCGTGCTCGACGACGTGGCCCGTTCCTACGTCGCGGTTGGCGAGACGGCCCCCGACGATCGGTGCGGCGCACTCCGCGACGCCGACGCACACCTTGTCACCGCTGGCACGGAGCGCGTCGATCTCGCCGCGGCGCTCGCCGAACTCGAAACCGACGGGATCGACCGGCTACTGATCGAGGGCGGCGGCGAACTGTTGTTTTCGGCGTTCGAGACGGGAGTAGTCGACGAGCTCTCGGTGTTCGTCGGCTCGCAGATCATCGGGGGACGCGACGCGCCGACGCTCGCCGACGGCGAGGGGTTCGTCGACGAGTTTCCGGAGCTCACATTGGCCGCCGCCGACCGACTCGACGACGGTATCGTTCTTTCCTACACCGTCGCGGATTGAGCGTTTCGCCCGTGTCTTCCCGCCGAAGGAGCCGACGAAGCTGTCGGAAGCGGAAGGGAAGCGTATAAGCTGGCGACGCGGAAACGACCACGAAATGGCTGGGCTTCGGATCCACGAGGATCGACTCGATGCAGCACTCGACGGCGGTGACGCCGATCTCGCCCTTGCGGTGGTGACGGCGACCAAACCCGACTTCTACAAGCAGGCTCCCGTCGTCGCCGCCGCGCGTGACCGCGGGTTCCCGTGTTTCGTTCTTCACACTGGGCAACACTACGACGACGTGCTCGGGCACGGCCTCGTGGAGTACGGCATCGACGACGCGATAGCGGTGGATCTCGGCGTGCGCGGCGGCCTCTCCGAGAAGACGGCTCAGGTCACGACCCGCGTCGCCGACGTCGCCGCCCACCTCGACGAGCACTACCCAGAGACGACGATACTCCCCCTCGTCCACGGCGACACGCACGCCGCCGGCGTCGTTCCCCAGGCGTGGGCGTTCGCCACCAACCAGTACGCCGCTCACAACGAGGCGGGCCTCCGTGGCATGGCTCCGTCGTTCGACGCCTACGCCGCCGACGACGTGGACGCCGCCGCATTCGTCCGCGATCAGTGGGAGGGCGAGTGGTCCCTCGATCGTTCCGAACCGTTCCCCGAGCAGTACGACACGTTCGTCGGCTCGGCGGCCTGCCTCTATCACTTCGCGCCGGTCGATCTGAACCGCGATCACCTCACACGCGAGGGCTACCCCGCCGCCGTCGACGGTGAGGAGCGCATCCCGGTGGTCGGCAACTCCGTCGTGGATGCCATCGAGTTGAAAGCCGACGCTGAGGGCGGGGAGTCGGTCTTCGACGTCTACCCCGAACTGGAGGAGCGCGACGACTGGATACGGGTGGACGTCCACCGCCGCGCGAACCTCCTCCCCGATCGGTTCCGTGCGATCGTCGACTGTGTCATCCGCCTGGTCGAGGCGGGCTATAACGTCAACTTCGTGGAACTGCACGCGACGGGCACCGCGCTCGACGAGTACGGGCTCCGCGAGAAACTCGAACGCCTCGCCGCCGACAACGACAACTTCCTCTTTACTGGGCTCTGGAAGAAGCACGCCCACGTCTACGAGTTCTTCCGCTCGGGGCAGTGTTTCGCGGCGCTCACCGACTCCGGTAGCGTCCAGGAGGAACTCAACCACATCCGGGAGACGCGGTGTCTCACCGCCCGGTTCAACACTGACCGCCCCGAGACGGTGATGGACGCCAACACGAACCTGCTGGTCCCGCCCGTATCCGGCGAATCGATGGCCGAAATCGTCGAGTACGCGTTCACCAACGACGCCACCCGTGACCGCCTCGGGTCGGGGCCGCGCCTCTACGGCGAGGACGTCGGCACGGAGATCGTGCGCTACTTCGAGGACCTCGACGATCCGGCCACTTTCGAGTGGTCCCACGACCGCGCCGCGTTCGATGTCGACGACGGTGCGTTCGACTATCTCTGAGGCGAAATCACAAGAATAGTCCGCTGTCGGCGGTTCGAAACTTCAGCTGTGGATCAGTCGTCGGACTCGGCGAGCGCCGCCTCGGCATCGGTCGCGGGCTCCTCGTCGAGCGTTTCGAGGTAGTCGTCGGCGTCGAGCGCCGCTTTGCAGCCCATCCCGCCGGCAGTCACGGCCTGCTGGTAGTGGTAGTCGACCACGTCGCCAGCGCCGAAGATTCCTGGTACTCCCGTTCTGGTCTGGCCGCCGCCAGCGCCGCCCCGGGTGTCGAGGTAGCCCGCGTCGTCCATCTCGACGCCCGTATCTCCGAGATAGCCGGTGTTCGGCGTGTGGCCGATGGCGAGGAAAACCGCGCCGACGTCCATCTCGAAGCGTTCGGTTTCGGGATCGTCGAGCCGTTCTGTGGGGTGGCCTTCGGGGTGGCGGACGAGCGACGCGCCCCCGATGCCATCCTCGGGCGTTCCGCGAATCTCGGTGAGTTCGGTGTTGCGCACGACCTCGATCTCGCCGGCCTCGACGTGCTCTTCGAGCCGATCGATCCAGTAGTCCTCCGCGCGGAACGCTTCGCGGCGGTGAATCAGATACACCTTGGAGGCGAACTTCGTGAGGAAGGTTGCCTCCTCCATCGCGGCGTCGCCGCCGCCGACCACGATCATCTCCTCGTCGCGGAAGAAGGCTCCATCACAGGTCGCACACGTCGAGACGCCGTAGCCCATCAGTTCGTCCTCGCCAGGCACGCCGAGTGTCCGCGCGCTCGCGCCGCTCGCGGCGATCACGGCGTCGGCGGTGAGGCGCGTGCCGTCGGCGAGTTCGATCTCAAAGGGGCGGTCCGAATCGTCGACGTGCTCGATCACGCCGTGGCGGATCTCCGCGCCGAAGCGCTCGGCCTGGGCCTGCATGTCGTTCACCAGTTCGGGGCCGCCGATCCCTTCGGGAAAGCCCGGGTAGTTCGCGACGTCGGTCGTCAGGGTGAGCTGGCCGCCCGGCTCGCGCCCTTCGAGCACGAGGGGCGCGTTGTTCGAGCGCGCGGCGTAGATCGCCGCCGTCAGTCCCGCGATCCCCGACCCCGCGACGACGAGCCGGTGGTGCTCCGGCTCCGAGCCTCCAGTCATGGATTCGAGTAGGCCAGCCACGAACAACTACCTTGTGCTCGAACCCGGCGACGCTCGAAGCGTTTAGGTCACGACCGCCGCTTCGATCGGTATGCCCGCCGATCTCGACGAGAAGACCGATCGCTACGAACGCCTCCTCGCCGACGCGCTCGACGCGGCGAGCGTCGCGCCGCCGGACGGAACTCCACTGGCCGAATTCGCGGCCGAGTACCAGGAGATGGCGCAGTCGTACCTCGACGACGGCCGGCACTTCCGCGAAACGGACGACATGGTGAACGCGCTCGCGGCGTTTTCGTACGGCCACGCGTGGCTCGATGCGGGCGCGCGGATCGGGCTGTTCGTGGTTCCCACGGAGGATGACCTATTCACGGTGTGAAACGCCGTGCGCGGTCGGTGCGCTTACAAGGGGTGGGTGTGTCAGTTTCGCTCGATGGAGGCCGTCCTGTGGTACGTGCTGACGGGTACTCGCGGCGGCACGAACCGCGTGCGCATCCTCCGCGCCCTCGACGAGCGACCGCGAAATGCAAACCAGCTCGCTGAGGACCTCGAACTCGACTACAAAACCGTCCGACACCACCTCGACGTGCTCGAAGACAACGGCGTGCTACAAGACAGCGGCGACGACTACGGCGCGATCTACCTGCCGACGGATCAGGCGCGCCATCACTGGGACACCATCGAGGAAATCATGGAGCAGGTGGAGTGAGTATGGTACGAATTGGGAAAGAGTATATGCAGCCGTACAGGGTAGGAGACAGTAGATGGCCGTCCTGATCGACGCGATGCGCGTGCTCAGCGCGCTCAACGTGGCCCTCCTCATCGGCCTCGGGTACGTCTGGGGGCGGAACTTCTATCGGTTCCGCTCGAAGCACACGCTCGGCCTGCTGGTGTTCGCCGTGTTGCTCCTCGCAGAGAACGCGCTGTCGATCGTTTTCTTCGTTTTCAACTTCGAGGGCCTCACGGCGTGGGTCACTGACCCGAGCTTCGTGCCAACGATCGCCCAGCAGGCGATGTTGACGCTGCGTGCCCTCGAATTCGCCGGCATCGCGTTTCTCACGTGGGTCACGTGGGACTGATTTCGAAACGTCGAAGCGATTCTTCAGATTCGAACGACGATCGCTCGGCGACGACGATCGAAGGCTTGCCACGAGCTATCCGAGAGCCGAGCGTGACTGGTCCGAACCACGGACGCTCAGGGCCGATCAGCCCACCAAAAACCATCGATTTGCCAGGGTTTTTGAGGTGCGCGATTACGCGCTCGTTAGGCTGTGAGACGGCCGTTCTCAGCCGCCGTTCTCCGACAGATTTAAGTGCTTTACGGACTAACGATTGGTTAAGCACCGAGTTCTGGGACTGTCAACGAACCATCCCCAGCAGCCGACCGCTTCAGACCCCACTAACTCAATCATGAGCGACACAACGACCCGAATCAACCGCGAGGAAGAGACCCAGGAAGCCGAAACCGAACAGGAAGAGGAGGCCCCCGAGGACGAGCTGGTGTGTCCGGAGTGTGGCGGCCGACTGGTCAGCGACACCGAACACGGCGAGACCGTCTGTACTGACTGCGGACTCGTCGTCGAGGCCGACGAGATCGATCGCGGCCCCGAGTGGCGCGCCTTCGACTCNACCGTCTGTACTGACTGCGGACTCGTCGTCGAGGCCGACGAGATCGATCGCGGCCCCGAGTGGCGCGCCTTCGACTCCGCCGAGCGCGACCAGAAATCCCGCGTCGGGGCCCCCACCACGAACATGATGCACGACAAGGGCCTCTCGACCAACATCGGCTGGCAGGACAAGGACGCCTACGGCAACAGTCTCTCCAGCCGTCAGCGCCAGAAAATGCAGCGCCTCCGCACCTGGAACGAGCGCTTCCGCACCCGCGACTCCAAGGAGCGAAACCTCAAACAGGCCCTCGGCGAGATCGATCGGATGGCCTCCGCTCTGGGGCTTCCCGACAGCGTGCGCGAGACCGCGAGCGTCATCTACCGCCGCGCGCTCGACGAGGACCTTCTGCCTGGGCGCTCCATCGAGGGTGTCTCGACCAGTGCGCTGTATGCGGCGGCACGGCAGGCCGGTACCCCNGCTTCCCGACAGCGTGCGCGAGACCGCGAGCGTCATCTACCGCCGCGCGCTCGACGAGGACCTTCTGCCTGGGCGCTCCATCGAGGGTGTCTCGACCAGTGCGCTGTATGCGGCGGCACGGCAGGCCGGTACCCCGCGATCGCTCGACGAGATCGCTACCGTCTCCCGGGTCGGGAAGATGGAGCTCACCAGAACGTACCGGTACGTAGTGCGCGAGCTCGGCCTCGAGATCCAGCCCGCCGACCCCGCGAGCTACGTCCCCCGGTTCGCTTCCGATCTCGACCTCTCCGAGGAGTCCGAGCGACGTGCTCGACAGCTCCTCGACACCGCGAAGGAAGAGGGTATCATCAGCGGGAAGAGCCCCGTCGGGCTGGCGGCTGCTGCGGTCTACGCCGCTGCGCTCCTCACCAACGAGAAAGTCACCCAGGGCGCTGTTTNGGGAAGAGCCCCGTCGGGCTGGCGGCTGCTGCGGTCTACGCCGCTGCGCTCCTCACCAACGAGAAAGTCACCCAGGGCGCTGTTTCGGAGGTCGCCGACATCTCCGAGGTCACCATCCGCAATCGGTACAAGGAGCTCCTCGAAGCCGAGGGCGACGTGATGGCAGCCTGACTGACGCGAACCTTTTTGTAGCTCTCGCGTGTCGGTCGATGACATGGACGAAGCAGCCGTCCAGCTTTTGTGTCCGGAGTGTGCGAAGAACTGGCGATCGACGCCACGCGAGCTTCCCGCCCAGGGATCGGTGTTTCACTGTCCGAACTGCCACGCGAGCTATCGGATCGCCGAGTTCATGCGGACCGATCGCGATCTCAGTACGCTCAAACAGCTCCAGTAGTCACCCCGCGTCACCGTCCCGTTCGAACCCCGAACAGCCGTGCATGTCGTTCATGATTCTTATTCGCCGAAAACGGGGCTGAGCCGCCGTTTCCCCGCGGTCGTGTGTTAACGGACCTCAATACACTACTATAACCCTCCAGTCGCTAGAACCAGTTGCCTATGAAAAAGCAGGAGCTCATCCACCTCCACGGCCTGCTTGCAGAGGTACGCAAACACCACCAAGCTCGAACAGGGACGGCGGTCGAGTACGAGGGGTACGAATCCCTCGGCGTCCGACCGACATCGATTCACAAATCGAAGACCGACCACAAGGAAGCCGTTTTCGCGCTCGCCGAAGGAATCACCGGTGAGATGCGTCACACCGAAAGCGAGACGGTCCCGGCAGCTGCCGACTGAACGGCACAACGGCGTTCCTGTCGACCTCACACTCCATAGCGTCAGCGCCGTCTACTCCGATTCGTCGTCGAGCAGTTCGTCGAACTCGGGGAGGACGTCGTCCGTTTCATCGGTCTCGGTTTCGCTCTCTTCAGACTCTCCTTCGTTGCTTTCGGTTTCCTCGGCGTCGCCATCGTCGTCGAGTACCTCGATTTCGAGCACTTCGAGCGGGATGTTTTCGAGACGTTGACCGATCTCGGTGCGCGCGATCCGCGCGGCGTGCTCCTCGCGTTCGACGCTGAACACCGTCATTTCGAGTTCGAGCGCGACGAGTGCCTCGTCGGCGACGATGAAGGCGGGCTCCAGCTCCTCGCCCGAGGGCGACGTCCGCGTGCCCATCTCGATCTCGACGTAGTTGAGGTCGGGGTTGAGCATCTCACCCGTCTTCGAGATGCCGATCCGTACGGCCTCGTCGGCCGTCTCGACGTCGTAGACGGGCACGGCGGCCTCGACGACGACTCGACAATCCATGTGTACTCTTCTCAGTCTGACGGTATCAACGTTGGGGGCACGCCGAGTCGAAAGCGCCAATCCGTCCCGAACCGTGGATGTCGACGATGGAAACCGGGACGATCGATCTCGACAGCCTCGCAGGCGGGATCGACCTCCAGGCGACACTCGAAAGCGGCCAGTCCTTTTGCTGGTCCCGCGAAGACGGCCGAACCTACGAACAGTCGGCGGTCTCCGGTGGATCAGCGTGGTACACGACCGCGCTCCCGCAAGGATTCACGGGCGAGCGCGAGGTCATTCGCGTGCGGCAGATCGACGGCCGACTGGAATGGGAGGCGACGACCGACGCGGTCACCCCGTTGACACACCTGCTCCGACTCGACGATGACCTCGACGCGCTCCGGGCGGCGACACCCGACGACTCGCTGATCGACGCCGCCCTCGACGCCTACCGTGGGCTGCGCCTCGTCCGCGACCCGCCCTTTGCGACCCTGATCGCATTCATCTGCTCGGCGCAGATGCGGGTGGGGCGGATCCACGGAATGCAGCGCGCGCTCGCGCGGGAGTTCGGCTCAGTCGTGGAATTCGACGGCGAGACCTACCACGCCTTCCCGACGCCCGAACAGTTGGCCGACGCGACAGAGGCAGAGCTCCGGGACTGTTCGCTCGGGTATCGCGCACCCTACGTCGAGCGCACCGCCGAACTCGTCGCGAGCGGTGAGGTATTACCTGAGAACGCCCGCGGACGCGAGTACGAGGACGCCCGTGAGCATCTGAAGCAGTTCATGGGCGTGGGCGACAAGGTGGCCGACTGCGTGCTCCTCTTTTCGCTCGGCTATCTCGAAGCCGTCCCACTGGATACGTGGATCCAGACCGCGATCGCCGAGCACTTTCCTGACTGTGATCGTGGCTCCTACACCGAGACCTCACGAGCCATTCGTCGGGCGTTCGGCGGCGAGTACGCTGGCTACGTCCAGACTCACGTGTTCCACTACCTCCGAGGTGGTGGCGACGTTCCCGACAACGCCTGATCGCCGAGCCGTTGGATTCCATCCGGATCGGGAGACAGTTTTGTGTCCGGTGGCCGAACAGCCAGTCGTGACGGATCGAACCCGCGCACACGTGTTCGTCTCTGGAACCGTGCAGGGAGTCTACTACCGCGCGAGCACCCGTGACGCCGCCCGTGAGGAGGGCGTCGACGGCTGGGTGCGAAACCTCGACGACGGTCGGGTCGAGGCGGTCTTCGAGGGCGAGGCGGACGCTGTCGAGTCGATGGTCGAGTGGTGTCACACGGGCAGCGATGCCGCCAGCGTCGAGGACGTTGATGTCGAATACGCCGACCCCGAGGACGAGTCGGGCTTCGAGATCCGGCGATAGCCCGCACGCTTAATCCGCCGGCGGACGACGGATCGGGCATGATCACAATCGATCGGATGGCCGCCGTCGACGCGAACGCCGCGGCGCTCGGCGTCCCCAGGAAACAGTTGATGGAGTCGAGCGGCAACGCGGTCGCGCGCGCCGTCCGCGACGTCGCGGAGCCAGGCGCGCGAGTCACGATCGTCGCCGGCCGGGGCAACAACGGCGGCGACGCGTTCGTGGCCGCCCGATTTCTCGACACGTACGACGTCCGCGTTCGGCTGCTCGGACGAGCCGAAACGATCACGACCGAGATCGCCCGCGAGAACTGGGACGCACTCCAACAGGGCGAGTACGACGCCACGGAAGTGCGAGATTCGCGCGCTCTCGACCTCGACGATCCCGACGTAGTGATCGACGCGATGCTCGGGACGGGCGTCACGGG